>JBEKWT010000470.1:0-4459 GCA_049512795.1 Occallatibacter sp. | reverse complement strand
CGAATCTGAAGATCATCTCCAGGACGGTGCTTGGTGCCACAAAATGAAAGGAGCCTCAAGCGGTACAGACGCTCCTGCGTGCTGCGGAACGAGGCGCGGCGTGTAGTCGGCAACCGGACGACTTGTCGGAAGGGAGGCACTGTAGGTGAATGCATTTGCCGCTCCGTCCTGAGGTTCGCCACGAGTCATGGCGAACCTGATTGGCTCCCCGTTTTTCTGTGCGTCAGCGTAGAGTTCGACGCTCACAGCGCCGGGATCGATATCATCAAGAAAAACCTGAACGTGAAACAGATATTGCTCGCCCTGTTGCTCAACGGTGGCAGGGCCGAATCGCAGCGCTGACCAATGCTTCGCCAGTTCGGCCTGCCAGGCGACGAGATCGGCTCCCGCTGAACTTCGATTCTCAGCGCGCTGGCGATAAGTTGCTGCCGCCGAGAGATAGTGTTCTTCGGTATATTGGCGGACGACGCGATTGGTCGAAAAGACCGGAGTCAAGCGGGCCATGCTTTCGCGCATGCGGGCGACCCAGGCGCGCGGAATTCCGTGCTCGTCGCGGGAGTAGAACTCTGGGACAACCTCTGTCTCGAGTACCGTATAGAGACTTTCAGCATCCGTTGCGTCCCACGAAGGGTCATCCCCATGTTCGCGTCCATCTCCGATCGCCCAGCCTACATCAGGGGAATACGCCTCCGCCCACCAGCCATCGAGTTCCGAAAGATTCAACCCGCCGTTCACCAGCACCTTCATGCCGCTTGTGCCGCTTGCTTCCCAAGGCCGGCGCGGAGTATTCACCCAGACGTCCACGCCCTGAACCAGATGCTCCGCCATGAGAACGTCGTAATCCGAAAGGAAGACCACGCGGGATCGAGCTTCAGGGCGGCGAGCGAACTCAATCCACTGCGTGATCATTTCTTGCCCCTCGGTATCCTGGGGATGAGCCTTGCCTGCAAGCACGAGTTGTACAGGGCGGTCCGCATTCGTCAGGATGTTGATAAGCCGCGCCGGATCGTGCAGGAGAAGGTTCGGGCGTTTGTACGTGGCAAAGCGACGGGCAAATCCCAAAGTCAAAACATTGTCATCGAGTATCGGTGCAGCCTGCGCGAGATCCTCCGGCGACGCTTCCCGAGCTGCTAGTTGACGGCCGTAAAGTCTTCGGACGTACGCAACGAGATCCTTGCAGGTATCTGTGCGGAGTTGCCAGAGGTCGGAATCGCTCGCGGCACGAATATCTTTTTCTCTGTCTGCCAGTGTTCCGTACCAGTATTGTTTTCCGCAGTGGAGTTCCCACAGACGGTCTGCCTCAGCGGAGTCCCAAGTGGGGGTGTGCACACCGTTGGTCACGTGCGTTACCGGCACTTCTGCTTCAGGCCACCTGGGAAAGAGGGGCTGAAAGAGCCGCCTGCTCACTTGACCGTGCAATTTGCTGACGCCGTTGATAGCGCCGCTGCCGTGGATTGCAAGATACGCCATGTTGAACGGTTCGGACGAGTCCTGGCGATCGCGTCGCCCCAATGCCAGAAGCTCGTCGACCGAGATCGACAGTTTCTCCTCGGCATACTTCCCGAGGTATCTTTCGATGAGGCTGGGATCGAAGCGGTCAAAGCCCGCCTCCACGGCAGTATGGGTGGTAAAAAGGTTGCCGGGACGAGTGACGGCAAGCGCGACGTCGAATGGCTTGCCATTGTCCTCCATGTATGAGCGCGCTCGTTCCAGCACCGCGAATGCGGCGTGACCTTCATTGAGATGACAAACCTCGGGCTGCAGTCCCAAGGCTCGCAGGAGCCGCCAGCCTCCAACACCGAGGACTAATTCCTGCCTCAAGCGCAGCTCCGGTCCACCTCCGTAAAGTTCGGAGGTAATGCCGCGGAAGGACGGAAGGTTTGCGGGATCGTTGGTATCGAGCAAATACAACTTGACCCGGCCCACCTGCACTTGCCAGATTCTGATCCACAACTTAAAGCCAGGCATAGAGACGGCCAGGCGCAGCCATTCACCGTTTGGCTCGCGCACCGGTTGAATTGGAAGCTGGCCGGGATCATTGAATGGGTACAAAGCTTGTTGATGGCCCTGGGCATCAATCTCCTGCCGAAAATAGCCTTGTTGGTAGAGCAAACCGATTCCGATCACGGGGACGCCCAGGTTACTGGCGGCTTTGAGCTGATCGCCGGCAACGTTGCCGAGTCCGCCAGAATAAATTGGCAGCGCTTCGCTCAGCATGAACTCCATCGAGAAATACGCAATTGTCGACACACTCGAATTCGGATGCGCCTTTTGAAACCACGCTTCCGACCCTTCGGCAAACATTTTCTCGCGGTGGAGATCAGTCAAGAGCTTTTGAAATCCTGGGTCGGAGGTAAGAGTTCGCAGTTTTTCCCGGGAAGCGGTTTGCAGTAGAAGCCAAGGATTGTGGGTCAGTTCCCAGAGCTCCGGATCGAGTTGCCCCCAAAGCTGGTCCGCCGAGTGATTGAACGACCATCTAAGGTCCAAGGCCAAGTCGGTAAGAGCATCTGAAATGGCTGTATCGAGGGGACGGTCAGCGTTTGTCGAGCTACTCATAAACAAACTCCTGTCGTGGCTTATGACTTTAGGCTTCTCGGTTCAGGCTGTCTGGGCACTGCGAGCCAGTGTTTCCGAGACAATGGCCTGGGCTTCTTGTTCGATCTTTTGCAGATGGTCCTGACCGAGGAAACTCTCGGCGTAAATTTTGTAGATTTCCTCCGTGCCGGAAGGACGTGCCGCAAACCAGCCATCCTTGGCAATTACTTTGATTCCTCCAATTGGTTTGTCGTCGCCCGGAGCGGTGGTCAGAATCTTCTCGATCGGTTGACCGGCAACTTCTGTGGCGTGAATGTCGGAAGGAGACAGTTTTGCCAGAGCGGCTTTTTGCTTGGGGGTAGCGGGAGCGTCGATGCGTTCGTAGACGGGGTCTCCCAGTTCGTGAGTGAGGTCACGATAGATCTCACCCGGATCTTTGCCAACACGCGCGGTAATTTCTGCTGACAGCAAGCAAGGAATGATCCCGTCTTTATCGGTGGTCCATACGCTGCCATCGCGCCGGAGAAAGGAGGAACCGGCGCTCTCCTCGCCGCAAAAACCCAAGCGGCCGGCGAGCAATCCTTCAACAAACCACTTGAAGCCCACTGGAACTTCATAAAGCTTGCGACCCAGGCGAGCGCTGACACGATCGATCATGCTGCTGCTGACGACGGTCTTGCCGACGGCGAGGTCTGCACTCCAATTGGGCCGGTTCGCGAACAAATAGTTGACGCACACTGATAGATAGTGATTCGGAGGCAGCAGGCCGCTTGACTTGGTCACGATGCCGTGGCGGTCGTGATCGGTATCGCTGGCAAACGCAATATCGAACTTGTCTTTCAATGCGATGAGTCTCTGCATCGCATAAGGCGAGGAAGGATCCATGCGAATCTTTCCGTCCCAATCGACGGTCATGAAGCGAAATGTAGGATCTACAGCTTTGTTGACGACGGTCAGATCGATGCCATATTGCTCGGCAATCCGCGGCCAATAATCGATGCCCGCACCCCCGAGGGGATCGACGCCGAGCTTGATCCTGGAGTCGCGCACCGCGTTCAGGTCGACAACACTAATGAGATCGCCCACATAGAGGCTTAAGAAATCGTGTTTGTGCGTGGTGGGTGCACCGAGCGCTTTGGAAAACAGCGTGCGCTTCACACCGTCGAGGCTGCATTCGAGAAAAGCGTTGGCTTTCGATTCAATCCACGAAGTCACGCTCGAATCCGCCGGTCCTCCATGCGGAGGGTCGTATTTGAAGCCCCCGTCATCGGGAGGATTGTGAGACGGCGTGATTACGATGCCGTCGGCAAGTCCTGACTTTCGCGCGCGGTTGTAAAGCAGAATCGCGTGGGAGACGGCTGGAGTAGGGGTGTATGGCGTGCCTTCGGAGAGCATTACTTCAATGTTATTTGCCGCGAGCACCTCCAACGCGCTGGCAAATGCTGGTTCGGACAGAGCGTGGGTATCGATCCCCAGGAACAGCGGCCCGCCAATCTTCTGGAGTTTGCGGTAATCACAAATCGCCTGAGTGATGGCCAGGATGTGCCACTCGTTGAACGCCACGTCAAACGCAGAGCCGCGATGGCCGGAGGTACCGAAGACAACCCTCTGACTGGGATCACTCGGATCGGGCCGCAACTCGTAATAGGCGGTGATGAGCTTGGGGACGTTCACAAGAATGGATGGGTCAGCCGGCTTCCCGGCAGCAGGGTTAATTGTCACGCAGCACCTCGCAGTCATCAGATAAGAGAATTGTGCTTGATCGAGGTTCGAGCCGAAATCCGATTTGGCCCTGCATGGAAGGCTCTCTCCCAGGGTCGAAGAGATCGTCAGGGGCGGCTCGGGAAGTATCGACCGCCAAACGCCAGATCTTCCCGGCCGGCAAGGCAGGAATGGAAAAATCAACCGATCTGGTGTCGGCGTT
>JBEKWT010000469.1:0-2528 GCA_049512795.1 Occallatibacter sp. | reverse complement strand
ACTTGGACGCGATGAGGGTCTTTGGCATCGATTGCGGAACCGAGGTAACCGGCTTCGGCGTCGTTGATTCGGGCGAAGGTCCGCGCGACGAGCCACTCCAGTTCCGTGCGATGGGCGCGATCCGCTTGACGAAGACGCAGGCCTTGCCGGAGCGGCTGGAGCAGGTCTTCAGGGAACTGACCGCCGAACTGGAGCGCTGGCGCCCGGATACGGTGGCCATCGAGGAAGTCTTTTATTCCGTCAATGCCAAGTCTGCCCTGAAACTGGGCCAGGTGCGCGGCGTGGCGCTTCTGGCTGCGGCCCAGCAGCACATTCCGCTGGCCGAATACGCTCCCCTGAAAATCAAATCGAGCGTTGTGGGTTACGGGCTGGCGAAGAAGGAGCAAGTGCAGTTCATGGTGGCGCGGCTGCTCGGATTGGCCCAACTGCCTCAGCCTTCTGACGCGGCCGATGCCCTGGCCATCGCCATCTGTCACATTCACACCGCGCAAACCTTAACGCTGCAAGGGGCCAGGCGATGAGAGCGTGCTGGCTCGTTGCTGCCGCTTTCACGCTCGCCGTCCAGTTTCATGCTGCGCCAGCGGCCGATCCCGTCGTCCAGGTGGACTTCTCCAATCCTGAACTGTCGCCCCCGCAATGGACGCTCGTTTTGCACGCCGACGGCAGCGGCCATTTTCGCTCTCAGGTGGGCAGCGCTTCCAGGACAGGCCTGAAGGAGATCGAAGCGCCTAACGTCGATCGCGACATTCAGGTGAGCAGGGAATTCGCCGGCCGCGTCTTTGCGGCAGCGCAGAGCCACAAGTGGTTCAATACGCCTTGCGAAAGCCACCTGAAAGTTGCTTTCGAGGGTTGGAAGACGTTTACTTATGACGGGCCCCAGGGTCAGGGATCGTGCACCTTCAATTACTCGCGCGACAGGGAGATCCAGACGCTCGGCGAATCCATGCAGGCCGTAGCCGAGACGATTCTGGAGGGTGCGCGCCTTGAGGTGTTGTTGCAACACGACCGCCTGGGCCTGGATCAGGAGACGGAATTCCTTACCGAGGCCGTTCAGGATGGCCGTGCCCAGCAGGTCTGCGCGATCCGCGACATTCTGGAACGGCTGGCCCAGGACGACAGCGTTCTCGAACGGGTAAGAAAACGGGCGCGAGAGCTGTTGGATCGCGGCCCAACATAAATGTTTGCATTCCGGCGACTTTTTCGCTCTAATTAGGGTCCAATCAATGCGGGAGTTCCGAAGTTTTTGGGTGTGTCGCCATTGGACGATGGAAAGGCAGGGCGCCATGAATTACTTGGGGAATCGCAGTTGGGTGGCAGGGCTTGCAGCGGTGGTCCTGGGGGTGGTGTGTTTGGGGCCGGAATTGCCGGCTCAGGACCAGGCTCAGAACCAGGCTCAGAACCAGGCTCAGAACCTGGGGCAGGGATCGGGTCAGCCGGCGCGCGCCGTGCGCCTGAGCTATGTGGATGGCCAGGTGACCCTCGCGCAAGGCGGACAGGTTCTGGCCCAGCAGGCCGTGGCCAATACGCCGTTGCTCGAGGGCATGCAACTGACCACCGCCGACAGCGGGAAGGCCGAGATTCAATTTGAAGATGGCAGCGTGGCCCGGGTGTCTCCAGACAGCTCCATAACGCTGCAGGTTTTGAGCGGGTCAGGAACGACGGCCGTCGCTCAACTCGTGCTCAATGGCGGTCTGGCGTACTTCGAACTCCAGGGCGGAGGGCAGGCTGGCCAGATGAGCGTGTTGTTCGGCGACGCTCAACTCACCACCAGCGGCTTCACCGTGCTGCGCGTCAGCATGGATAGTCCTCCCGGCAACGTGGCTGTGTTTTCAGGAAACGCGCATCTTAATGCTGCTGGCGGAAACGTTTCCGTCGACTTGCATGGCGGCGAAAGCCTCGCCCTCAACGGAGCCACTCCGGCCAACTATCAGCTCGCGGAGTCGATCGAGCCCGATTCGTGGGACTCATGGAACTCGGACCGCGATCAGGCGCTGACGACCGAGGCTGCGTCCCAGACCGGCGCCTCGACGAATTTGGGCCAGAGCCAAAACCCCGCGTGGAACGATTTGGATGCCGATGGCAATTGGTACGACGTGCCCAATCAGGGGTATATCTGGTCGCCCAACGAGGCTGCGAGCGCGGATTTCGACCCATACGGGAACGGAAACTGGATGTGGACGCCGGGTTATGGCTACCTTTGGATCTCGGGCTACCCGTGGGGCTATATGCCGTACCAGTGCGGGACGTGGAACTTCTACAACAACTTCGGATGGGGCTGGGCGCCCGGCATGGGTGGCTGCTCGCCGTGGTGGGGCATGGGCTTCTACGGAGGCCCGAATATTGGATATGGACCCCCGGGATATCGGCCGATTCCACGCCCGATTTTGCCGCGCCATCCCATTAACCCCAGGCCGGTGGCGATGATTCCCGTCAGAAGGACTCCGGTGATCGTCAGCACCAACTTACCGGCGCGAAACAGGAACACTCCGGTGACCATCGGAGGGAGCACAGTCGTGCCGCTTCGACCG
>JBEKWT010000468.1:0-4356 GCA_049512795.1 Occallatibacter sp. | reverse complement strand
ATGTTGACCAGATTGGCAGACCCAACGCCCGTTGTGCCAACGTTGAGGCCGTAGCCCGTGGTCCCAGCAGGGCCTGCGCTCCAAGTGAAGGTGGTCGCTGCCGAGGTCAACGTGCCGCCCGGCGCTGGGCTGGAGATCGCCGAGGCAGATTGCGTGAACTCGGTGTAGGTGTAGTCGTTGGAGAGGAAGGTCGTGCCGTTGAGCACTGTCCAGAGCCGCACATAGATCAGGGTTCCGTTGGTGGGCAGACTCACCGTCACGCTGGTGCCGGACAGAGGATAGATATTGACCAGATTGGCAGACCCAACGCCCGTTGTGCCAACGTTGAGGCCGTAGCTGACCACGCCACCAGATGCTGCTTTCCAGGTGAAGGTGGTCGATGCCGAGGTCAACGTGCTGCCCGGTCCTGGGCTGGTGATCGCGGTTGCCGCTGCTGTAGTCGCGCCGCCGATGCGACCACAAAATGCGAGCGCCATGCAGCATGATAGCAAAATGAGAATGTGGGAGAGGAGAATCCGAAGGCCGCGGCCTTGCTGTGCGCCGCGAGCACGCACATGCGTGTCGTGGCAATTCGACCGTGTAATACGGCCACAAGCTGTCTTTGCCGTTGTCAATTCATCTCTCAACGGCGCGCAAACAAAGATGCCGCGCAATTGCATCATTTGGGGGCCCCTTCTTTGAAGCGTGCTGCATCATGGCCCGCAGCCATGGGACTGCTGGCGCCTGGATGCTCATGCTGACTCAACCAGGTCGATCACTTAGTGCCTGTCGGCAAGGCAGAGCAATTCAATAAACCACAATGCTCTCGTGCCCAGGCTGCAATCGCTATGTAAATGATTTCTTGAAGAACTCGCTCAAGACTGACTTCAGCGGGAGTAAGTAAAACTCTTATCTACCGGTCGCAATCGTCAAGGGCGGAACTTTCTAACTTGTGCAAACGACAGTCATGGGAATGCTGGCAACTGGATCCTCTTGTTAAGTCAGCCAGCTGGCTTATTTGGCTCCAACTTAGTGAACTGAGCTGTGAGATTCATCACGACTTTATCTCCCGGCGCATTACTTTTGTAAGTGGTTTCCTGAAGAACTCGCTCAAGACTGGTTTCAGCGGGCCTAAGCACAACTCATGCTTGCCGGTCGCAATCGTCAAGGGCGGACCTTTCTAATTTCTACAAACGACATTACGAAGCGCACGTGTCCACACTCCGGGGCTTTCGGGCATGCGCGTGCGCCATCGTCAGATGGCTCTATCTGCATGACCGAACCGGTTCGTTGACACAGTTATCCGCCTGTAACCAAAACAGAGATTTATCCAAAGGATAACTGGAACAGTGTTCAAGCGTGACTTTGTAATCTATATGTGCAATTCCCGTGCCAAACGAGTCGCATTGGGATTGAATCTTTCATGTTCCTCATACAACAAGTCTTCGCACCCGGCGTGTAGATAAAGTCGCGACTTCGCCCTCGCACGGAGCGGCCGCCGAGCATGTAATTAGTTCCTGCTTATGTATAATTTTGCCCACTGCCAGATGGAATTCCGCTTGCTGTTTCCCCTGCCCCTCGCAAGCAGCCGTCGCAAGAAAGGGGCCCGTATATGGGCCCCTCTTGGTCGTCCTTTGTATCGCTGGTTGAATCTGAATGTTGTCTGCCAGATCGCCGGCGTCCAATTCTACGGAACCGGTACCGCAGCCATGTTAGAGGGAGCGCTGGTAACACCGGAGCCGTCGACACTTTCCACAATATAGTCGTAAGTCTGGCCGTTGAGCACCGTGGTGTCCACATAAGTGGTCTGGGTAACGGCGGAAGAATTAAGTTGCTGATAGTTAGTGCTTCCGCTCGGCGCACGATAGACGTTATAACCGGCGACCGGGTCCGTCGAGCTCGTGGGCGCATCCCAGGTCAAGTTCACCTCGTATAGAACTGTAAGCCCTGTGCCAGTCAGGCCGATCACAGTGGTCGATCCCGTAGACGAATTGCTCGCAATCGTTATCTGGCCCGTGAGCGCCACTGCCGTGGTGGGATCGAACTGCACGCTGATCGTGGCAGTTTGAGTTGGGTTCAGGGTGATCGGAAACGGCCCTCCGGAGATCGTGAAGCCTGTCCCGCTTACCGTGGCTGCGCTTACGGTCACCGGCGCGGTCCCTGTTGACGTCAGGATCAGTGTTTGTGTCGCCGGGGTGTTCAAATTCACATTGCCGAAGGCTATCGTGGTGGCGTTTACGCTGAGTGTGGGCACTCCCGCGCCCAACTGCAACGCGAAGGTCTTGGCCACACTGTTGGCGCTGGCAGTCAGCGTCACGGTTTGTGCGGTGCTCACGCCGGATACGGTGGCCGTGAAGCTTCCGGTAGTTGACCCCGCGGCAACAGTCACTGAGGCCGGCACAGTAACTGCCGAGTTGTTGCTGGCCAGGCTTACCGCAAACCCGCCGCTAGCCGCGGCCACGTTCAGTGTGACCGTGCAGCTGTCGCTCCCCGCCCCGGTCATCGACCCGCTCGTGCAACTCAGCCCGCTCAACACTGGCACGCCCATGCCGCTTAGGCTGATCACGGTCGATGTTCCGCTGGAAGAATTGCTGGTCAGAGTCAACGAGCCGCTGGCTGCACCCGCAATCGTGGGATCGAACTGCACCGTGAGTGTGGCAGTCTGAGTGGGGTTCAGAGTCAGCGGAAAAGTAACTCCGGAGATGGTGTACCCGCTGCCGGTCAGGGTAGCTGCGCTGACCGTCACCGCCGAAGTACCCGTCGAGGACAATGTCAGTGTCTGCGTTGCGGCTGTATTGACGCTGACGCTGCCGAACCCAATACTTCCAGCGCTCACGCCAAGCGTGGGTGTACCGGTCCCCAACTGCAATGCGAAGGTCTTGGCCACACTGTTGGCGCTGGCGGTCAGGGTAACGGTTTGAGCGGTGCTTACCGCGGATACGGTGGCCGTGAAGCTTCCGCTGGCCGATCCTGCGGCTACAGTCACTAAGGCCGGCACGGCGACCGCCGTGTTGTTGCTGGCCAGATTCACCGCAAACCCGCCGCTGGCCGCGGCCACGTTCAGCGTGACCGTGCAGCTATCGGTTCCCGCCCCGGTCATCGACCCGCTCGTGCAGCTCAACCCGCTCAACACGGGCACACCCGTGCCGCTGAGGCTGATCAACGTCGAGGTCCCGCTCGACGAATTGCTGGTCAGTGTCAACGAGCCGTCGGCTGCACCCGCAATCGTCGGATCGAACTGCACCGTGAGCGTTGCTGTCTGATTGGGGTTCAAGGTGATCGGAAAAGTAATTCCAGAGACCGTGAAGCCGGTTCCCGCGACGGTGGCTGCGCTGACGGTCACCGCCACAGTTCCGGTCGAGGACAGGGTCAGTGTCTGCGTTGCAGGCGTATTCACGTTGACGCTGCCGAACACAATACTTCCAGTGCTCACGCCCAGCGTGGGCACTCCCGCGCCCAACTGCAATGCAAAAGTCTTCGCCACGCTGCCCGCACTGGCAGTCAGCGTCACGGTCTGAGCCGTGCTGACTGAAGACACGGTGGCCGTGAAGCCGGCGGTGGCAGATCCTGCCGCCACGCTAACAGTAGCCGGCACAGTGACTGCGGTGTTGTTGCTGGTCAGGCCGACAATGACCCCGCCGCTGGCCGCGGCCACATTCAGCGTGACCGTGCAGCTATCGGTTCCCGCCCCGGTCATCGATCCGCTCGTGCAGCTCAGCCCGCTCAACACGGGCACGCCCGTGCCGCTTAGGCTGATCAACGTCGAGGTCCCGCTCGACGAGTTGCTGGTCAGTGTCAACGAGCCGTTGGCTGCACCCGCGATCGTCGGGTCGAACTGCACCGTGAGCGTCGCTGTCTGATTGGGGTTCAGAGTCAGCGGGAAAGTAACTCCGGAGATGGTGTACCCGCTGCCGGTCAGAGTAGCTGCGCTGACGGTCACCGCCACAGTCCCGGTCGAGGACAATGTCAGTGTCTGCGTCGCGGGCGTATTCACGTTGACGTTGCCGAACCCGATGCTTCCAGCGCCTACACTCAGCGTGGGCACGCCTGACCCCAACTGCAATGCAAAGGTCTCCGCCACGCTGTTGGCGCTGGCAGTCAGCGTCACGGTCTGAGCCGTGCTGACGGAAGATACGGTGGCCGTGAAGATTCCGGTAGTCGATCCTGCCGCCACGCTAACAGTAGCCGGCACAGTGACCGCGGTGTTGTTGCTGGTCAGGCCGACAATGACCCCGCCGCTGGCCGCGGCCACGTTCAGCGTGACCGTGCAGCTATCGGTTCCCGCCCCGGTCATCGATCCGCTCGTGCAGCTCAGCCCGCTCAACACGGGAACGCCCGTGCCGCTTAGGCTGATCAACGTCGAGGTCCCGCTCGAAG
>JBEKWT010000467.1:0-3986 GCA_049512795.1 Occallatibacter sp. | reverse complement strand
CAGGAAATAGGGGCTCGGCGCGGGAGCGTTCCAGGCATCCAGAGCCTGCATGGTCGTCTTCAGCTCCGCGAGCTCATCCTGGCAGCGCTCACACTCGGCAACATGCGCCTGAACCTTGGCAGAAGCCGGGCTCGGATCGAGCAGCAATCCAGCCAGCTCAGCATCCATTCCCGTGCAATTTGTCTTCATCCTTTTCATGATTTCCACCCCACAGTTTCCGCCGGTCGACTCCCGTTTCTCTAGCTCCGGCTTCTTTTCACTCATGCCTTCAAACAAAATCCTTCAATTTGTCCCGCAGCGTCTGGTAAGCGCGAAACAGCAGCGACTTCGTCGCCGACTCGCTCAACTTGAGCACTTCCCCGATCTGCCTGTAATCCATCCCCTGGTACTTGTGCATCAACACGGCCATCCGCTGCCTCTCGGGCAGCGCCATCACGTGAAGCCGGATGGCGGCCATGCGTTCATCCCGCAGCAACTGCTGCTCCGCCGTCGGCTCATCGTCAGCCACATCGGGAGTTGTGCCCGTCTCCTCGTCCGGCTGATCCAGGTACACCGTTTGCGCGGACCGTTCGTGCCGCGTATCGCGCGCGTGGTTCACGGCCAGGTTGGTCGCGATCCTGTAAAGCCACGTCGTAAATCTGGCTTCGGCCCGATAGCTGCTCCTGGCACGATAGACGCGAAGAAACACTTCCTGTGCTAACTCTTCGGCAACTGCCTGGTTTCCAACCATCCGGTAGAGGAAATGAATCATCGGCCGGTGGTACTTTTCCGCCAGGTAATTAAAACCGGCCTCGTCGCCCTCGGCCACCCGCAGCATAATGGCTGCGTCGCTTTTGGGGTCCAGTTCCGCCCTTAGGCCCACACCCGGCTCCGGGGTCGCGCCTGGCCGAAATGCCGAACCCGCGCCCAACGCCGGACCGTTGAGGACCATCGTTGCCATATCCTCTGGAACCCCATCCGGGCCAGAAGGTTGCGCCGCGTAAGCGGTTTCTTCGCCTGAATTTCCGTCTTGCGCCGCGTAAGCGGTTTCTTCGCCTGAATTTCCGTCCTCTGGGGCCTCTTCGCCCGAGCCCGGCTGGGCGGCCTGCGCCAAGGCGTCGGCTCGGGCCAATCCGGAGGGTAAACGGGGGCCGGCGATACCGAATAAGGAGCCGAAAAGGGGGCCGGAAACAGGCTGCAGCGCTGCTTCCCCGTCAAATGGGAGCTCGCTCTCCTGGCGAATTGAACGCGCTCTCCTGAGCATGGTTCGCTTGGCTCCCGACCCTCCGCTTCCCGCGCCGAAAAACCGCCGCGATGGGCCGCCGATGGCAATCACGGTTTGGCCGTAAAGCCCTGCTGGTGTTACTCTACCCCAAGGGATGCCCTTTGTGGCGCCTGACCAGCAGACGCGGAACCGGACCTATCAGCGGGATGCGGCCCCTCCAATGCCTTTTCTGGGCGCTTAACTCAGCGGTAGAGTGCCATCTTCACACGGTGGAAGTCGCAGGTTCGAATCCTGCAGCGCCCACCATATCAACGACTTAGACGCAATCCGGCACCTTCGTCTTTGCCCTCATCGCACGTTGGATAGAGCTTTCGCAAGCTGACCGCTCGGAGAGCTCACGCTCACCGCGAAATTCCATCGCATCTTGAACAGCCGATTCCTCAGTCCATTTCGCACTGGGTCGACGGCCAGATTCAGGATTGGCGTTCGATCCCGGGAATGTTCTGTGCCGGAGAAGACGTCCAGGCCGGCTGAGTGCGGGCGTCGCCCCGCAAAAGCACCTGGTAGGCCAGGGTCCGCAATTGCCGCGGAATGAGCCGGACCGGCGTGCGCAACACAATGTTCCGGACGCACTGGGAGCCATTCAGGAATCCCATTTCGAGCAAGATGAGCTGCATCCTTGTCTCCTGCTTCACGTAGCCAGGACCCCCTCTGCGCCCTTGCATTCTCGCACCGCATCGTGCGTACACCAGAACGTCTGAAAGATTTTCCAGACGGCAGCCGTGTACGATCATTCTTGCCCACAGGTGGTAGTCCTCGAATCCCGGGCAAGGCCGGTAATTCCCTGCCGCCATCACGGCCGCTTTCCGGAACATCACTGTCATGTGATTCAACGGATTGCGATATTTCGCGAACCTCAATAAACCCGGACCGGAGCAGGGCAATCGCCGGATCGCTCGCGGTGTCAACCGGTCATCGTCGAACTCTGCAATCGCGCCCCCGACCACATCCACGCCGGAATTCGCTTCGAGGAAGGCAAGCTGTTTCTCAAACCGGTCCCCGACGCTGATGTCGTCGCCGTCCACGCGCGCTACGAATTCGCTGCGACATTGGTTGAGCCCTTCCGAGAGCGCGATGCCGAGCCCCTTGTTGACAGGAAGTAGCACCGAAACGATGGGCAAGCGGGTTCTAAACGAAGCAATCACCGATGCAAGATCGTCCCCCAGCGGTCCGTCCTCAACCAGCACAACTTCGACTGGCCTGAGCGTCTGCCCGCAAAGGCTCTCCAGACTCTGGCGCAGGAACCCGGGAACTTCTTTTCCGTACACCGGCAAGAGCACCGACAGGCTTGCTGGCATTACATCGCTCCTGCGCACTCTGCGCGTGAAGAACTGCTGGATTGCAGAACCTCGGAAAAAAAACTCTGATAGGAATTCGACATGTGGCGAGCAGAGATGCTCCCAAGAACCAGCTGCGGCGGCTGGAATTTAACCCTCGCATCTTCTTTGTCGATCTTGTCGAAAGCGGCCCGGACGGATTCCTCATCTCCTTGCCCGAAGACCGTCACCTGGTCTGGAAACAGGCTTTGGATGTACCGATGCGCAGGAATGTCCGAGACCAGAACCCGGATTCCGCACGCGCAGCCTTCCAGGAGTGCAGTGCCCATTCCTTCGGAACTGGAAGCGGAGATGAGTATGTCTGACGCTCTTAATAGGTCGCCGATATCGTTGCGCGCACCGAGGAAGACTACGTTTGAAGCCCCGGAAGCAAGGCTTTCGCATTCCTGGCGAAGCGGGCCATCACCCGCGAAAACCAATAGGCCGCGCCGCGATAACCTGGAAGCGCGGAAGCCGGTCAACACCGCGCCAGGATTCTTGAGGCTCCTCAAAGCTCCGGTGTGCACGACAACAACGGCGTCCGATAGCCAACCCAGGCGCTCTCGGAGCGCCGCGACGATTCCCGGGTCCGGAGCGGGATAAAAGACATCGGTTTCAACCCCGTTAGGAATGGCCAGTGCCGTCACTCCGTGGCATGACGCAGCTTCTGCGAGAGGCTGCGAAACCGCGACTACACGGGTTAGGCGCCGCAGCGCCGCATATTCGCACATCGCCCCCACGGTGCCGATCGGGCGGCCGTAGGCGGACCGGTAATCGTAAAAAAGGTCGGAGTGGAGGGTTGAGACCACCGGGCATGCCGGGACTGCCATGGCGGCCAGGACGTCTGCTCGAATCCCGTGGCTATGAACCAGATCAGGCCTGATCTCCGAGATCATTCGGCGCACCTCTTCAATGCCGAATAGGAGAGACTTGGCGCGGGAGAGTTCCAGTTGCCTGACTGGGACTCCAAGACTCCGAAATGCATCGACAAGGCTGTCGGCTGGTTCAGGAGACAGAGTGGCAATAGCAGCCCGGTATTTGGCTGGGTCCAGGTACCGGGTGATGTTGTACAGCCCGCTTATCGGACCGCATCTCCCTAGAGCTGCGACGATTGAAAGCACCGTGTAGGGCAAGAGGCCGCCTCCTTCCTGTCACAGCCGGCTGCCCGGGCTCCGAGCAGACGCAAAAAGCCGCCGGAACGCCGGGAAATCGCTTCAGGATAATCAGGAATGGTTGGGGAATCGCCGCCGGGCGCTGGAGTATCCAGCCCGCTTGCGCCAGACTTGACGATGGTGATGAGGAGATTCAAGACGTAGGTGCCGGCCATGAAGATAGACAGGAAAACAGCCGGCGAAGTCACAGTGAAGACCGAAGAACGCTGAACAAAGAAGAGCGAGGGCAGGGAG
>JBEKWT010000466.1:0-2760 GCA_049512795.1 Occallatibacter sp. | reverse complement strand
ACAGGGACCAAGGGACCAAGGGAACAAGAAAAAAACGGGCGTCCGCCGCAGCGGATGCCCGTTTTGCGTGAGGCCATTTGCGTAGGGAGAATGGCGCGACGATCCGTGCGCGGCGGACGATCCACTATAATGGCAAAGTCGTATCGAGCGAAAATTGCGCATCCGCAGGCGCGCCGTGCACACAGCAGATTCTGTGCTGACGCCCGCCCGTTAGGCCTGCCGGCGCTCAGAGAGTTGAAGGTTGAAGTCCATCCATGATTCGTTTCCTGCAAACAGATAATCGCATGGTCAAGGCGCTGATCGTGGTCGTCATCGGCGCGGCTTCGGTCACCATGGTCCTGTACCTGATTCCCGGCCTGGGCGGAGTGGGGTCCTCTTCGCCCGACACGTACGCCGTTGTCTATCCGCACTGGTATAGCCGCATCCTGTCGTCGGGCGACCCCATCAGCCAGGCACACGTGGAGCAGATCACCGAGAACCAGCTGCGGCAGCGCAATCCGGAGTACGCCAGCAACCCAATGATCGTGCAGATGTTTGAGCAGCAGGTGGGCCAGCAACTGGTGCAGGAGCAGGTGATGCTCGACGAGGCGCACAAGCTGGGAATCTCTGCGACCGACGACGACGTGCGCAAGTATCTGCGCACCGGCCCTCCGGGCCAGGTTCTCTATCCCAACGGGACTTATATCGGCGACGATGCCTACAAGCAATTGATCGACGACCGGCTGCACGAGTCGGTAACGGATTTCGAAGACGAGATCAAGAGCCAGATTACGATCCAGCGGCTGCAGGCGTTCATCACCGGCGGGGTCACGGTGAGCGATCAGGAGGTCCGCGATACCTATCGCAAAGCGAACATCAAGATCAAGTTCGATTACGCGGTGATCTCGGCCGAAGATCTGGGCAAGACCATCAACCCTTCCGACAGCGAACTGGAAGCGTTCTTCAAGACCAACGCGGCGCGCTACGCGCAGGCAGTGCCGGAGGAGCGCAAGATCACCTATTTCGCGTTCAGCGAAGGTCAGATTCCCGGCGGCGTTCAGCCGCCGAACCAGCAGGCCGTTCAGCAATACTACAACGAACACGTCGCCGACTATTCCGTTCCGGAGCAGGCCAAGTCGCGGCACATTCTCATCAGCGTGCCGCCGAACGCCGACGCCAAGACCGACGCCGCGGCCAAAGCCAAGGCAGAGATGGTTCTCAAGCAGCTCCAGGCGGGCGGAAGCTGGACTGACCTGGCGAAGAAATACTCCGACGACCCGGGAAGCAAGGACATGGGCGGCGAGCTGGGCTTTGCGCAGCGGGGCAAGATGGTGCCGGCATTCGACAATGCGATCTTTACTCAGAAAATCGGAGACATTGCCATTGTTAAATCCAATTTCGGCTACCACATTGTGCAGGTTGAGGAGCGGCAGGCGGCGCACACGCAGCCGCTGAGCGAAGTGCAGGCGAGCATTGTTGCGGCGTTGTCGCGCCAGGCTGAAACTGCGGCGCAGGACAGTTATGCGCAGCAGCTGACCAGCGAAGCGATCTAGAACGGCCTGGAAAAAACGGCCGCGGCGCATCACCTGGATGTCGTGACTACGGATCCGGTGGCGCACGACGGCGTCATTGCCGCGCTGCCCGATAGTGCGCAGATTCTTGCCAAGGCCTTTCAGGCCAAGCAGGGCGATCCGCCGCAATCGGCGCCCACGGGCGAGGGTTATGCGATCTTCCAGGTGACCGGCATCGTCCCGGCGCACGCGCCCGAGTTTGCCGATTGGAAAAGCCACGTGCTCGACGACTACCGCCGGGAACAGCTTCCTGTGCTGCTGAGCCAGAAGACGAAGGCATTGGCCGATCAGGCGAAGGCGGCGAACGATCTGGCCAAGGCGGCGAAAGCCGTGGGCGCGACGGTGAAGACCAGCGACATGGTGGGCGAAAGCGGGCAGGTGCCTGATTTTGGCGAAGTAGGCCAGGTGGCGCCGCAACTGTTCGACATGAGCGTGGGCGCGATCAGCGGGCCCATTGACGCCGGCCGCACCGGCGTGGTGGTCAAAATCGACGACAAGCAGGAGCCGACACCCGACGAGATTTCAAAAAACTTCGACCAGACTCGGGATCAACTCCTTGACCAGCGACGCAACGAGGCCTTCAGCGTCTTTGCGAGCGGAGTATGGAACGATTACAAGAAGCGCAAACTCGTCGTCATCAACGCCAAGCCGAAGGCGCAGCAGGCGCCGGGCATGTAGACGGAAAGTCTTCTTGAGACAAAAGGCCTGCAGCCATCGGTTGCGGGCCTTTTTACTGGTGCCTGCAGCAGTCACCGCAGGCCGGTTGTTGCGACGGGCAAACCGGTCGCGGGCCAGCGATCAGGTTGGGCGTCGAGGTTGGGAGCAATCGATCCTCCTGGAAACGAGGCCGGTGCGACGGTTACATTCCATCCATCGACAACGATCAGCAACGCTTCGCCCTTGAAATCGCTCGCTGCGGCCTCGACCTCGATTGCCTTCGCTTCGCCCGGAACGAGCGAAACGTAATTGTCGCTGTAGAAAACAGGCAGAACGCGCTCGCCGGATTTGCGCCGCAATTGCACATGCGCCATCAGGGCAATGCTCTTCGTTGGGTTGTGCAGCAAGACCCGTAATCTACGTTGGCCCGCTGCATTTAGTTTCGGCATTTCCACGTTCGCGGTCAACTTGACCATGGGCAGTTGGTTCAGCGCGGTCAGGTCGTCGGGATCGCCGGGCAGAGCGCGCCAATAGAAGTTCGTCGACAGCAATT
>JBEKWT010000465.1:0-2592 GCA_049512795.1 Occallatibacter sp. | reverse complement strand
GCCGAGGTGATTGAAATTTATCTGAACGAGCTTCGCGCCGAGGCTGAATCTTGCGGCATGAATCCAGACACGCTGGTGCTGGGCTGCACACACTATCCGCTGTTGCGGCCTCTCTTTGAAGGGGCGGTGCGGCCGGGCGCCAAGGTCATCGACTCGGCGGAGTCGGTGGCGCGGGCTGCCGTTCAGCTGCTCAACGGCAACGCCGCTCCGTCCGCGCCGGGAGCTATTCCCGCGACCGAAGTTCGCTGTTTCGCTACCGACTCGGTAGAGAAGTTTGAGCGCCTGGGCTCGAGGTTCCTCGGGCGTCCCGTCGGTCATGTCGAGTTGATCGATCTTGGCGGATAAACCGGGCTTGGCGGCTGAACCACGCTCGGCGGCTGGACCATGCTCTGCCTGCCCGATGAAAATCGCTCTGGTATTCTGAATGGCGGCGGTGTCTCCGCCTTTCCCCTTTTTTGATAAGAAGTTCGGAGGCTTTAACACAGCATGATTAATTTGGCGGGCAAGACAGCCGTGGTCTTCGGGCTGGCCAACAAGCGCTCCATCGCATGGGGCATCGCCCAGAAACTCCACGAGGCCGGCGCCACTTTGGCCATTTGCTACCAAAATGAACGCATGAAATCCGAAGCCGGAGATCTGATCAACGATCTCTCCGGCGCCAGCGGTTTCCAGTGCGACGTCTCCAACGACCAGGAGATCGAGTCCCTTTTCGCCGCGCTCAAGGAGAAGTACGGCAAGATCGACATCCTCGTCCACGCCATCGCCTATGCGCCCCCCGAGGAACTGAAGGGCGAGTTCATCAACACCAGCCGAGAGGGCTTTCGCATCGCGCACGACGTAAGCGTCTACTCACTGATCGCCGTCAGCCGTGGCGCGGTACCGCTGATGACCGAAGGCGGCAGCATTATTACCCTCACTTACTACGCCGCCGAGAAAGTCGTGCCCCACTACAACGTAATGGCCCTCGCCAAGGCCTCGCTTGAATCGGCGGTGCGCTACCTCGCCTTTGAGCTCGGCCAAAAGAACATTCGCGTCAACGCCATCTCTGCCGGCCCGATCAAGACGCTGGCGGCGCGAGGCGTGGGCGCGTTGGGCGACATGCTCAAATCCCACGCCGAGCGTTCTCCATTGCATCGCAACGTCGATCAGCTCGAAGTCGGCGGCACCGCGCTCTATCTGGCCAGCGACCTGGCCAGCGCCGTCACCGGCGAGACCCTCTACGTCGATTGCGGCTACAACATCATGGGGTATTAGGGCGGTCTGCGCTCCATTTGGAAACTGACGAGCGACCCGAATCTCCGGGCCACGCACTTCGCTCGCTCAATTGTTCCCTCGTTCCCTTGGTCCCTTGGTCCCTGCTTTTTACATCGCCAGAATCTCTGTCCACACTTCCGGCTCGACCGGCAGGCCCAGCCGCGTGTTTTCCTCTCGAATGTGCAGTGTTTGTTCACCCGGATAGCGAACCTTGCCGCCTGGCTTCGCCGGCGTGCAGTTATGCAGCGAAGCAACGATCGCGTCGGCAATCTTGTCGGCCTCCGGCGCAGGCCCGAATGCTCCGGGGTTGAGTGCAATGAACATCTGCGAGATTCCGGTCTCGAGCAACGGGTCCGTGGAGATCTGGCAGGTCGCCTTGCCCAGCGTCATCATGGCTGCGATCGTGTCCAGCACAACGGCAAGTCCTGATCCCTTCCAGTACCCAGCCGGCAGTGGCCGCCAGGATTCCTCAATGGCTCCGGGATCGCGCGTCAGGTTGCCACTCGCGTCAAAGCCGCCATCCACCGGAAGCATCTCGCCGCGCTTGCGGTAGCTTTCGAGAGCGCCATAAGAGAACTGCGACATGGCCATATCGAGCACCACCGGCCCGTTTGTGCGCGGCACGGCAATGATCAGCGGATTGTTGCCGATGACGCGCTCCGCTCCGCCCCATGGCGGCAAGTTGGGCATGGTGTTGGTCCAGCAGATGCCGATGAGCCCAGCCTCTGCGGCCTGCCAGCCGTAGGTTCCCCCGCGCATCCAGTGATTTGTATTGCCTAGCGCGACACACCCCACGCCGTGCTCGCGCCCGAGAGCGATTGCCCGCTCCATAGCGGCCAGCGCGGCCAGGTTGCCCGGCCCGCGACGCCCATCCCAACGCTCCAGCGCGCCCAATCGCGCCGTGACTTCAGGCTCGGCCATAGGATTCACGCTGCCGTTACGAATCATGACCACGAAGCGCGGAAAGCGGTTGATGCCGTGTGTGTACACGCCGTCACGAGTCGTCTCGGCAAACAAGCGCGCGCAAGTGTCGGCGCGATCGTCTGCGAATCCGAGCTTTCGCAGGACGCCTGCCAGCGCCGCATGCACTTCTGAAAATGGAATGCGCTTCATGGGTTCCCCGAGGAGCTCGTGTCAGGCGATCTGAGCGGAAGGAATAGGCGCGACGCGTTGAAACAGACGCCGCCGGCGGCTGACCTGCTGACTCGCTGATCTGCTATTCCTTCAGTGTCACCGTGATCTTCCGCGCGTCGCCGCCCTCCGGGGCGATGACGATCTCTCCCGTGGCGCGTTTCTTGATGCTCTTGAATTTCTCGCCCCACTCGACGACAACGAGCG
>JBEKWT010000464.1:0-2502 GCA_049512795.1 Occallatibacter sp. | reverse complement strand
CGATCGAACAGGGCGCGGCGCAACGCTATCGTGATGCGGTTATTGACCAGCCGCTGGCGGTACTCGCGCAGCGCGTTCACCAGGTTCGAGGCGATCACCAGGCCAAGGAACAGTGCGCCGGCGCCATTCAGAAGACCGACGCGGGAACTCCGGTCCAAATGCGGATTGAGCAGCACGCGGTCGACCATGAAGCGCATGAACAGCGGTTCGACCATCTGCAGGCCGGCGCCGATAAGCGCCAGCGTGAACAACGCGCCCACGGCATAGCGTAGCGGCAGCAACCAGAGCAGGTATTCCCGCAGATACTCGCGGCGCTTACGTCGAGTCTCCTGGGACGGCCCGTCGCCGTTCTGCTTCCGATCCTGACCGGACTCGTCGAGCCGGCGCTGCCTGTAGTCCTCCACGAAGGACCGGTACCGCTGCCGGGAAGAGCGAAAGCGTTTCATAACTGTGGGCGGGGTTTTCAGGATATCAAACAGGGCACGGACAAATGGAGAGCCAGCGTCGCTCAAGGGGGCGGGCCAAGTGAACATCGCCGTCAATGCCGTTACTCAATACGGCATCCGCCAGTTTTCGGCTGGCAGATCGCCTAAATACTTCATCGACCCGATGGCGATTGCGCGAAGGGAACGCGCTAGGATAGGTTCGTAGTTCGCCGCAGTTGCTATTTTTGATCGAAGGAGGATGTGCACATGTCAACCGAAGCGAAGTGTCCGTTCAGACACACTCAGGCTGGGGCCCCGACGAATGCGACCTGGTGGCCGAATCAGCTAAACCTGAAGATCCTGCACCAGCGCTCCCCTCTGTCCGACCCGATGGACAAGGAGTTCAATTACGCGCGAGAGTTCCAGAGCCTCGACCTGGATGCCGTGATCCAGGACCTCCATGCCTTGATGACGGCATCGCAGGACTGGTGGCCCGCCGATTATGGCCACTATGGGGGGTTCTTCATTCGTATGGCGTGGCATAGCCCGGCACGTACCGTATCGCCGATGGCCGAGGCGGCGCGGGTTCCGGAACACAGCGATTTGCGCCCCTCAACAGTTGGCCGGACAACGTGAGCCTCGATAAGGCGCGCCGGTTGCTCTGGCCGGTCAAGCAAAAGTACGGCCGGAAAATCTCCTGGGCCGACCTCATGATTCTGACCGGCAACGTCGCCTTGGAGTCGATGGGTTTCAAGACCTTCGGTTTTGGCGGCGGGCGCGAGGATGTCTGGGAGCCCGACGACACTTTCTGGGGGTCTGAAGGCACGTGTCTGGGGGACCAGCGCTACACCGGCGACCGTCAGCTTGACAATCCTCTCGGCGCGGTTCAGATGGGCCTGATTTACGTGAATCCGGAAGGGCCCAATGGAAAGCCCGATCCAATTGCCGCGGCACGCGATATCCGGGAAACGTTCGCCCGCATGGCGATGAATGACGAGGAGACCGTTGCGCTCATTGCCGGCGGCCACACATTCGGAAAAACCCACGGAGCCGCCGACCCGAGCAAGTACGTCGGCCGCGAACCCGAGGCGGCCCCCATCGAGGAGCAAGGCCTCGGCTGGAAAAACACGTTCGGCACCGGCAAAGGCGTCGATACAATCAGCAGCGGGTTGGAGGGCGCCTGGAGCACCACCCCAACCAAGTGGAGCAACAACTACCTGGAGAACCTGTTCGGCTTTGAGTGGGAGCTCACGAAGAGCCCCGCCGGCGCGAACCAGTGGACTCCCAAGGGCGGGGCTGGAGCGGGCACCGTTCCGGATGCCCACGATCCTTCAAGGCGGCATGCCCCGTTCATGCTCACCACCGACCTCTCCCTGAGGATGGACCCGATCTATGAGCCGATCGCGAGGCACTTCCTCGAGCATCCGCAGGAGTTGGCAGACGCGTTCGCCAGGGCATGGTTCAAGCTGACGCACCGCGACATGGGACCTCTCTCGCGCTACCTCGGCCCGCTGGTTCCTGCCGAGCCCCAGATCTGGCAAGACCCGATTCCCGCCGTGGATCACAAATTGATCGGGGAGCAGGACATTGCCGCTTTGAAGGCCAAGATCCTCGCATCCGGACTGTCGATCTCCCAACTGGTCACGACTGCCTGGGCGTCGGCGGCGACGTTCCGCGGCTCCGACAAGCGCGGCGGGGCGAACGGGGCGCGCATTCGCCTTGCACCACAGAAGGATTGGGAAGTGAATCAACCAGCCGAATTGGCGAAGGTGCTTACCAAGCTGGTAGCGATTCAGACGGAGTTCAACGGCTCGCAGTCCGGCGGGAAGAAGGTCTCGCTGGCGGACCTGATCGTACTGGGCGGCTGCGCTGCAGTCGAGGCAGCCGCGAAGAAGGCTGGACACGACGTGAAGGTTCCCTTCTCGCCGGGGCGTATGGACACGTCGCAGGAGCAGACTGACGTGCATTCGTTTGCCGTGCTGGAGCCGGCCGCGGACGGGTTCCGCAACTACCAGCGGAAGGGAGACCAAAGACCGGCGGAGGAACTGCTGGTGGATCGGTCGCAATTGCTCACGCT
>JBEKWT010000463.1:0-2805 GCA_049512795.1 Occallatibacter sp. | reverse complement strand
CGAGCGAGTGAAAGAAGACGAAGCGGAGGATGGCACCCTCCTGACCATAGATATCGGTGGAAGTGCTGGCGACAACGATGCTGGCCGCGTCGATCATCTTGCCCATCACTCCGCCGGCCGAGTTGGCCGAGGCCATGAGCACGGGTGAGACGCCGATCTGGCGAGCGGTGATGACTTGCAGGCTGCCGAACAGGACGTTGGACGATGTGTCGGAGCCGGTCGAGGCAGTGCCGAGCCATCCAATGAGCGTTCCGAAGAAGGGATAGAGCGCGCCGGTGCGAGCAAAGGCGAGGCCGAGCGTGGCATCGAGTCCGCAGTAGCGCGTGATGTATCCGATAGCCATCATGGCGGCGATGGTCACGAAGGTGTAACGGATATTGAAGACGGTTCGCATGAACGCGGCGGCGAGCGAGCGCGGGCCGAGCCCCATGAGCAGACCGGCGATGAGCGCGGCGAACAGGATTCCCGTGCCGGTGGCGGTGAGCCAGTTGAAGTTGAAGATTGCGGCCTCTTTGGTGGCGGCGGCAACGACCGGCGGAACGCGCTGGATGGCGTTGTTGAGGCCGATGACGGGAATTTTGACGGAAGAGTGCGCGTCCATCCACGCAGAGATGCGGGGAAGTCCCCAGAGAAACACAGTGACGCTCAAGACCAGCCAGGGAAACCAGGCGTTAAAGATGGCGGAGGCATTGTGTCCGTGATCCTTGCGGGCGTGGCCGGTAATGTCTTCGAGATTCACGTTGAGAATCCTCGGCGGCTGCCAGAAGCGGAGAAAGAGGAGGAGCGCGACGATGGTGGATGCGGCGGCGACGATGGCCACGAGCCAGGGTCCGCTGTATGTGGCCATCAGATATTGCGCAGTGGCGAAGGAAGCGCCGGCAACGAGGATCGCGGGCCAAACCTCAAGCATGGCGGTGAAGCCCGCGAAGACCCAGATGAGCCAGAAGGGGACGAGGACGTCGAAGGGCAGGAGAATGACGGCGGTGGTGTGCGAGAGGGCGAGCTGATCGAGGCCGGTGACTCCGTGCAGCGCGATGAGCGGGATGCCCATTGCGCCGAAGGCGACGGGCGCCGTGTTGGCGAGCAGCGAAAGTCCCGCAGCTTTGAGAGGACGGAATCCCAGGCTGATGAGGATGGCGGAGCAAACAGCGACAGGTGTGCCGAAGCCAGAAGTGCCCTCAAAAAAAGCACCGAGCGCGAAGGCGATGAGGAGAAGCTGCAGGCGGCTGTCGGCGGTAATGCCGGTGAGGCTTTGTTGTAGCGTTACGAAACGGCCGGTTTTGACAGTAAGGTTGTAAAGAAAGATGACAGGCAGAATGATCCAGCAGGCGGGAAAGATGCCGTAGCCTGCGCCGTAGGCCGCGGCGGTGAAGGCGAGGCGCGCTGGCATGTGGAAGACGAGAGTCGCGGCGAGAAGAGCAGTGGTGAGCCCGATAAGCGCGGCGACGTGAGCCTTGAGGCGGAGGATGGCAGCGCGGCGACGAGAGTGGAAAGAACGAAGCTGCCAGTGGGGTTGTAGCTTTGTGCCCAGTGGAGCGCGGTGGAATTGGTTTTGAAGAGGTAGACGAGGGCGGCGATGAGGGCGAGGAAGGCGATGGCTTCGAGGGCGAGGAAGAATGCGTGCGATTTTGCAGGGACCGGATTGCCGGGAGCAGGTGGGTCGGACGGCATGAAACCTCGCGGGAATTGAGAATATTACCGTTCGCGGATTGTTGCCACGATCACAGAAATGCACTTTGCTCCGCCAAACGAGGCGAGTTCGTACATGGCAATGAGGGTGACCATGAGCAGCGTGAAAAAGATGATGTGCAAAGCATTGTGGGTCGGATGGGCCATGTCTTGATCGAAACGATTCGCCTGGTAGGCAAGGAAGGCTTCACGGCCGAGCGCATGCCATTTCGCATAGTCCCGGGTCATGGCCTGGCCTGAGAGCACGCCCAGCGCGACAGCAAAAAACAGCTTCAAAGCGTACAGGGATTTCATGGGAGAAGCTTATATCAGAATGGGGGGTGGGCGGCGCGGACCTGGGAGTGGCAATTGTGGAAGCGCTGTAGAGGCAGACCATATCAGATCTCTTTGAGGACGCTGGGAAAACTTGCAGGTGGTTCGACTCTAATGCCCAGAATGCTGCTTCCGAACCATGCTCCGAAGTGAGTGCGATCGCCTGTGACGAGAAATGTGGCGCGTGCGAGAACCGCCGCGGCAAAGACATGCTTGTCCTTTTCCGATAGCGACGGTGAACTTTCGAGCGAGGGCACGGTGCGGAAAACGAGGACTCGAACGGTACGGAGGAGTTGGGCAAGGCGCCGGTGCTGCTCTGGAAGGGGAAGGTTGCGCTGGCATTCATCGAGGACGAAATTAGAAGTGACAAGCTCCACACTGGGAATCTGCCAGAGGCGGCGGACCTTACTTTCATCTTTCCAGGCAGCGGAAACCAGCACGTTGGCGTCAAGGAAGAGCCTGGCACGACGGGACGATGCGGCGCTCACTTGCGCAAGCGCCGATGTTCGATGGAATCGGGATCGATCCCCATGGATTCCACTTCATTGCGCGCTTCAAGATAGTCTTGTTTGTCCATGGCGTTGTTGAGAAAGAACTCGGCGAGGCGGCGGGGCGAATAGATTTCGACATCGACCGGGGAAACTTTCGCGGGGCGCATCAAGATTCCCTCTTCGTGTTCCTCAACGAGCAAAGGGCTGCCCTCGTCGAGGCGATAGCGTTTACGCAGCTTGGCGGGGATAACTACGGTTCCACGTTTACCGATGAGGATAGTCTGCATTTCCGAGTTCCTGAACTTCAGAATAT
>JBEKWT010000462.1:0-2848 GCA_049512795.1 Occallatibacter sp. | reverse complement strand
TGAAGGCCCCAACGGCAATCCCGACCCGGTGGCGGCGGCGCGCGACATTCGCGAAACTTTTGCGCGCATGGCGATGAACGACGAAGAGACAGTGGCGCTGATTGCCGGCGGGCATAGCTTTGGCAAGACGCACGGCGCCGCGCCGGCGAGCCACGTGGGCGCAGAGCCCGAGGCCGCATCCATTGAGGAGCAGGGACTGGGTTGGAAGAGCAGCTTCGGCACGGGCGTGGGCGGAGACGCGATTGGCAGCGGATTGGAAGTGACCTGGACCAAGACTCCGACGAAGTGGAGCAGCAACTTCTTCGAGAATTTGTTTGGATTTGAATGGGAACTGACTAAGAGCCCTGCGGGCTGCCACCAGTGGAAGCCCAAGGGCAAGGCGGGTGCGGGACTGATTCCGGACGCGCACGACAAGAAGAAGAGCCACACGCCGACCATGCTCACCACCGACCTCTCGCTGCGATTTGACCCGGCGTACGAGAAGATTTCGCGGCGCTATTTTGAGAATCCGAAGGAGTTTGCGGATGCTTTTGCGCGAGCATGGTTCAAGCTGACGCATCGCGACATGGGTCCGCTGGCGCGGTACCTGGGACCGCTGGTGCCAAAGGAAGAACTGATTTGGCAGGATCCGATTCCAACCGCCGACCACAAACTGGTCGACGCGAAGGACATGGCGGCTCTGAAAGCCAAGGTGCTGGCTTCGGGCCTTTCCATCAGCCAGCTCGTCACCACCGCGTGGGCCGCGGCGTCGAGCTTCCGCGGCAGCGACAAGCGCGGCGGCGCCAATGGCGCGCGCATTCGCCTCGCGCCGCAGAAGGATTGGGAGGTCAATCAGCCCGCCGAGCTGGCCAAGGTGCTGGCGAAGCTCGAAGCGATCCAGAAGGAGTTCAACGCTGCGGGCGGCAATGGAAAATCGGGCGGCAAGAAGGTCTCGCTTGCTGACCTGATTGTGCTGGCCGGTGACGCGGCCGTCGAAGCCGCTGATTGTGCTGGCCGGTGACGCGGCCGTCGAAGCCGGCGCGAAGAAGGCTGGCCACACTGTGAAGATTCCGTTCGCGCCGGGCCGGACGGATGCGTCCGAGAAGCAGACCGATGCCGCATCGTTCGCAGTGCTTGAGCCGAAGGGCGACGGCTTCCGCAACTACGTCCGCAAGGGACTCGAGAACTGTGCCGCCGAGTTGTTGCTCGACAAAGCGCAACTGCTCACGCTCACCGCTCCCGAGATGACGGTCCTCATCGGTGGCATGAGAGTCCTTGGCGCGAATTTCGGCCAGTCCCAGCTCGGCGTCTTCACCAAACGTCCCGGAACATTGACGAACGATTTCTTCGTCAATCTCCTCGACATGAACACCAAGTGGCAGAAGTCCGCGACATCGGAAGGTGTGCCAGAAGGCGTTTTGGAAGGGCGCGACCGCAAGACCGGCGAGGTCAGATGGACCGGTACGGTCGTCGATCTCGTCTTTGGTTCAAATTCCCAGCTCCGCGCGCTGGCTGAGGTCTACGCCAGCAGCGATGCCGGGGAGTCGTTCGCCGGCGATTTTGTCGCGGCCTGGACCAAGGTCATGAACCTCGATCGCTTCGACCTCGCCTGATCTCGCTTGTGTGTTTCCGCACCGAAGGCCCATCCGATTTGGATGGGCATTCGCTTCTGCATCTCCTTCGCGTCAAGTGATAAAATCGATCAGTGCCGGGTCCTACGCGACGTAATCCCGCCAACCCCGCCAGGTCCGGAAGGAAGCAACGGTAACGGGCTCGTACGTGTGCAGTAGGTCACCCGGTACATTTTTGCGAGAGGCAGGGACCAAGGGACAAAGGGACCGAGAGAAAAAAAGAAGCCAGCGACCAGGGCTCGAAAGCTAGCAGCCGCACACGTACACCCCGCGCAAGGAGAAGTGCTTTGAGCCTTACCGTTCGCCCCATCGTGGGCCGGCGCGCCAAAATTACGGCGCTCGGAACCTACGTTCCTCCCGATGTGATCACCAACAAAGACCTCGAAAAAATGGTGGAGACCAGCGACGAGTGGATCCTCACTCGCACCGGGATCCGCGAGCGGCACAAACTCGCCGCCGGGCTGGGCGTGAGCGACATGTGCGTGGAGGCCGCAAAGAAAGTGCTGAATCAGCGCGGCATTGAGGCCAGCGAGATCGAGGCCATCATCGTTGGGACGGTGACGCCCGACATGTTGTTTCCTTCCACAGCCTGCCTGGTGGAGGACAAGATCGGAGCGAAGGGCGCATGGGGTTTTGATGTATCGGCGGGCTGTTCAGGCTTTGTGTTTGCGCTGCAAGCCGGCGTCAAGCTCGTGGAAAGCGGCGCACACTCTAAAGTCCTCGTCATCGGCGCGGACGCTAACACGCGCATGACCGACTACACCGACCGCGCCACCTGCGTGCTCTTCGGCGATGGCTGCGGCGCGGTGCTCATTGAGCCGTGCGAAGAGGGCGAAATCGGCTTCATCGACTTTGTGCATGAGGTGGACGGCTCAGGCGGCGTCTCGCTCAACCTCAAAGGCGGCGGCAGCCTGAACCCGACCACGCACGAAACGATCGACAAGAAGATGCACGTCATCTACCAGGACGGCCCGGCGGTGTTTAAGTTCGCGGTACGCAAAATGGCCGAGACTACGCTGAAGGTGCTGGAGCGCAATGGCGTTACCGGCGCGGACCTGGGCTGCTTTATTCCTCATCAGGCCAACAAGCGCATCATCATGGCCACGGCCGAGCGGCTCCAGATGCCTGAGGATCGCGTGATTATCAATATTGAAAAGTACGGCAACACCTCTTCGGGCACGATTCCGCTGGCCATGGAGACGGCCATCGAGGAAGGCAAGCTCAAGAAGGGCGATCTG
>JBEKWT010000461.1:0-3383 GCA_049512795.1 Occallatibacter sp. | reverse complement strand
TCGAGGGGCAAGCCGAACGTCTCGTAGAGGTGGAAGGATTCATATCCGCGCAATTCAGGCTCTATTGGCGCTGTCTTTTCATGCCCACTAATCTCCCCTCCCTCCCATGACGAAATGGCAGAGATTGCTTCCTTTGCCACTTCCATATTTCTCGCATATCTTGCCCTTTCCAACGCTGTTCGAAGTTCGGCACTTTGTTTAATCAAATTCTGATGCTCAGATTCGAACTGTGCGAAGATAATAGCAAATTCTATTGTTCTCTGAAGCTCTACACTTCCGATCTTCAACACACGATCGAACTGCTTCTCCTCCGCCTCAACCACTTTGGCCACGCGCTCCGCCGAATCCACCAATTCCGGATACGCACCCTTCATCAGGTCCCTTACTGCAAACACCATCTCGAACAAAAATGGCTTCTCCTGCCCCAGCAGCCGCCCATGCCGAATAGCTCGCCGCAGAATCTTGCGCAGCACATACCCGCGCCCCTCATTCGACGGCACCACGCCATCGTTAATAAGGAAGGTCGCCGCCCGCGCGTGGTCGGCGATGATGCGCAGGCTGGCGTTGCCGGTGAATTCGGCGATTCCCTCAGGGGCTAAAGCCCCTTCTCTTTGGGCGCCCGTTTCGGCACGACTGAAGTCGTGCCCTGACACCTCGTGCCTCGCCGGATGCTCTTCGCCGGAATCAGCGTTGCTTCGTCCTGGCAGGAGACCAACCCGTTGGCTCGCCGACTCGCTGACCTGCTGACTTGCTGACTCGCTGACTCCCTGCCCCGTCAGCTCCGCCGCTCTTCCAATCAGCGGCGTAAACAAATCCGTCTCAAAGTTGCTCACCTTCCCCTGCAGCACCGCCGCTACCCGCTCCAACCCCATCCCCGTGTCAATCGATGGTTTTGGTAATGGAGCCAGCTTGTAGCCGGTCGTCTTGCCCGCCGCGTCCACCACGGCCGAGCGATCGAACTGCATGAAAACCAAATTCCAGATCTCCACGTACCGTGCGTCGTCATGCCCGAACGGCTTGTCCACTCCAGGCGTCTCCGCCGCCTCCAATCCCATGTCGTAAAAAATCTCCGAGCACGGCCCGCACGGCCCCGTCTCGCCCATCTGCCAGAAGTTGTCCTTCACCCCGTACTCGCCGATCCGCTCCTTCGGCACGCCCACTTCCAGCCAGTACTTCTCCGCCTCGTCATCTCTGGGAACGTCCGCCGTCCCCTCGAAAATCGTCACGTACAAGCGGTCTTTTGGGATTCCAAACCACTCCTCACTCGTCACCAGCTCCCATGCAAAACGGATCGCATCGCGCTTGAAGTAGTCGCCAAAGCTGAAATTCCCCAGCATCTCGAAAAACGTATGATGCCGCCGCGTAAAGCCCACATTTTCGAGGTCGTTGTGTTTGCCGCCCGCCCTGACGCACTTCTGCGACGTCGTCGCGCGCTTGTAATCGCGCTTCTCCGCGCCCAGAAAAAGGTCTTTCATCCCGGCGTTGGTAAACAGCAGCGTGGGATCGTTCGCCGGCACCAGCGACGACGAATGCACCCTGCGGTGCTCCTTCGACTCAAAGAAGCGCAGAAACAGCTCGCGTATCTCATTTCCCGAGCGCATTTGCATAGCACTCTCAGTGTAATGTCCCGCGCACAAGAAGGATGGAGGGAGCAGGGACCTTCAGGTCCCTGAATTGCCGGGCACACGACGTCCCGCCTTCAGGCCCGGATCCGCTCTCTGCCCCGTGCTTGCTCGGTCCCTTGTTCCCTTGGTCCCCTGGTCCCTCTCCTTCGTCCAACGAACACATGGCTTCCCGATTCCACGCGACTTTCTTCGCTCTTCTGCTCTCGCTTCCGGTTGTCGCCGCGCTCTTGACCGCGCCGCTGCTCCACGCGCAACCCGGCTCCCACCTGCCCATCGTCGAAACCGACCGCATCCAGGTCGGCAGCGCCACGGGCAGCGCCTCAATCATCCAGGTCGACTTCGCCGATGGCCCGCTCGACCTTCCGAAATCCACGATCCTCGCCCGCATCGCCACGGCAGCGTCCGCGGTCGCCACATACTACGGGCGCTTTCCCGTCTCCAGCGCTCGCGTGCTCGTCATTCCCGTCCCCGATCGCCACGGCATTCTGCAAGGCACCACCTGGGGCGATATGCACGGCTTTCCCGGCTTCACTCGACTTCGCATCGGCGAGCACACCACCGCGGCCGAGCTTGCGTCCGACTGGATGATCACCCACGAGCTCACCCACATGGCCTTCCCTGACATGCCTTCCGATTCCGATCGGGACCAGTCCGCCCAGCATTGGATCGAAGAGGGTCTTGCCACTTACATCGAGCCCATCGAGCGCGTCATGATCGGCGATCTCACGGCGCCGAAGATTTGGCGCGACATGGTGCGCGATATGCCGCAGGGCGAGCCGGCGCCCGGCGACCAGGGTCTCGACCACACGCACACCTGGGGCCGCACTTATTGGGGAGGCGCGATGTTCTGCCTGGTTGCCGACGTCGAGATCCGCCAGCAGACCCACAATCGCCTCGGCCTGCAGGATGCATTGCGCGCCATCGTCGCCGCCGGCGGCACGATCGACCACGATTGGGATCTTCCCCAGGCCCTCGCCATCGGCGACAAGGTCACCAACACCCACGTCCTCACCGAGCTCTACGCCCAGTGGAAAGACACGCCCGTCCAGTACGATCTGCCCGCGCTATGGAGCCGGCTCGGGATTGTCTCCACGCCGGGCGGCGTCGAGTTTTCGAGCAGTGCGGCCCTCGCCGATATCCGGGAGGCCATCACGCGACCCAAAGAAGCACCGATCGCGGCTGTCGTTGTGCCGCCTTCCCACTGAGCTGAGGCCGGCGGGGTGAAGTGACGCGGCTGGCGCGCAGGGTGGCGAGGGACAGAGAGCCTCACTCTTCGTGCGTCTCTCCGTCCACTTCGGAGTCCATTTTGTCCAGCGCCGCCAGCGATTCCTCCGCCACATTCCACTGCCGCAGAATCTTGTAGATCGTACCTGTCGAGAATCCCGCGGCAACCAGCCGCCGCATCACACGTGCCGTCTCTTTCTCGTTGGTGGGCTTGCGGATTCTCTTTCGCTCCAGGTGCTCGCGCGCCAGCTTTTCCTCGTTTGTCGCGCCGTATCGCGCTTCGACCGTCTCGGCGATCAGCTCGGATCGGATTCCCTTGTGTTGCAAATCCTGCCGCACGCGCCGCGCGCCCAGCTTTTCGTTCTCCTGGCGCAGCCGCGCATAGGTTTCCGCGAACGCCCGATCATCGAGATAGCCGTGCTCCTTGAGCCGAGCGATCACCGCCCTGACTGCAGCCTCGCCGCGCTCGCCCTGCTCGGCGCGCGCGCTCATCAGGCGGCGAAGCTCAACCTCGGTGCGCATCTGCCGGCCGAG
>JBEKWT010000460.1:0-3254 GCA_049512795.1 Occallatibacter sp. | reverse complement strand
CAATTCGCTAACGTGGCCGCGCGTGTCATTCACCACGCGGCGCTCCGGCACAGGCACGCCGGCGTTCAGCTTGTCGCTCTGCATCAAGGCGCTGCGCGACGAGTTCACTTCAACCTCGAGCGCCACGCCCAACTCGTGGCAGTAGCCCAGCATGGTGTGGTGCGTCGAAGGCAGGCGCGCGGGGCCGGCGTTAAAGTAGTGGCCCTCCTCGAATGCGCAGGTTTGGCGCGTGCCGTCGGTGAAATCCACCTCAGTGCCGTTGCGGATGCTCCAGTTGCGGCCGCCTGGGCGCTGACGCGCCTCAAGAATCGTGCACGACCACCCCGCTTTGCCCAGCTCGTAGGCCGCCACCAGGCCCGCAATACCCCCGCCGAGAATCACGACCCGCGTACCCTTGCCGTCGACAAGCCGCAGCGGGCCGGTTTCGCCCACCGCTTCAGGGATGGCCAGCAGACCAAGAGATTGCATGAGCACGAAGGCCGCGCCGTATCCGCCCACATGGCCGGCTCGCATCAGAAACTCGCGTCGCGTGAGGCTCATCTTGTTTGCCTTTCTGGAGATAGGGTCTTGGATAGGGGAACCGGATAGCTATTTATACCGCGACATTCGATACCCGCCGACAGCTGTCTGCGCCTGTTCTGAAAAAATCTTAAAAAAATACTTGACACCACACACTGTGTATCATACAGTGTATCCTGTACAGTGTATGGGGTACAGCATGACCTTGACCGAAAACCTCTTCGAAAACCTTCGCCTGGAGCTGCGGCGGGGCTGCCTGACGCTGGCGGTTCTGGCGCAACTCAAGCAGGAGCACTACGGATACACCCTGCGCAAGGCGCTAGCCGGCCGCGGCATGGAGATCGACGAAAGCACGCTCTATCCGCTGCTCCGCCGCCTTGAAGCGCAGGGATTGCTCACCAGCGAGTGGCGCGAGGAAGAGAAGCGCAACAAACGGTTCTACCGGCTCTCGAGCGATGGCGAGCAGATCTTCGCCCGCCTGCTCGAAGAGTGGAACCAGATCAACACGTCAATAACGAACCTTTTGTAGCACCAACCTTTTGTAAGCGACTGACAAAATCCGCAAGGAACTGAGGAATTGCCATGGAACTTCTCGATCGCTACCTTCAAGCCGTAAAAAGACACCTGCCTTGGGAACGGCAGAATGACATCATTGCCGAGCTGCGTGCGAATCTCGAAGCGCAACTCGAAGACAAAGAGGCCGCGCTCGGCCGGCCGCTCACAAGAGAAGAAGCCGAGGAGTGGCTCAAGCAGATCGGCTCGCCCATCCAGGTTGCCGCGCGCTACCAGCGCCAGCAATATCTGATCGGGCCGGCGCTGTTTCCAACGTATTCCTACATCCTCAAGCTGGTGCTCACATGGGTGACGGTGATCTACGCAATCGCAAATGCCCTCACGATCGCGGCAGCCAATCAGGGTGGCGAGGCCGTTCTGCGGGCAGCCCTGCGCCTGCCGTGGATTTGGATGGTCAACGCGGCGATCGTAACCCTGATCTTCGCGGTGATCGAGCTGACCGGCGCACGCTTCCCGGAAAAGTTCTGCACGTTCGAGCCTTTCGCCGGGTCAATGTCCGGGCCGGCAACTGCGTCCTGGTCGCCCCTGGATCTTCCACCGGCGGACTTGGGTGACAGCGAATGGTTTAAGCCGCGCAGCTTCACGCGGGTCTTGCTTGAAGTGTTTTCAAGCTGTTTGCTTCTGGCCTACGTTTTGCTTGTCCCCCACTATCCCTTCCTGCTCTTCGGACCTGGAGAGTGGTATCTCCGCTCCCTGCCGTACCAACTCGCTCCGGTGTGGTGGACCTTCTACTGGTGGGTGGTATGCGTGAACGCGTTCGAGCTGGCGTGGAAGATCGTGGACCTGGCGCGAGGCGCATGGCAGAGGCCGAAGAACCGCGCGCGGCACTTGGCGATGCACGCTCTTTCGCTCATCCCGCTAAGCGCGTTGCTCGTGGCAACCCGGCAGATGCGGCAACTCTTGGCGGAGCACTGGCGGCGGCAAACAAGGGAGTTCTTCAGGTATTGGCGATCGTCGTCGCGATCGTTGTCCTGCAACTTGTTTGGATGGGCGTCAAAATGGGCCTCGAAGCGTATCGCAAGCGCGTGGCAGCGAAGTAGATCGGTTCCGCGCTCGATGTAGCCGCTTCTGGATTCGATGCTGGATGGATTTTTCTCGAGGAAAATTCCATTTGGCATCGATGCCTTCAGCAAATAGTAACCGCGGACCCGCTATCACCGCGCGGCCCCGTCATATCTGCATCACTTCGGCTTCTTTCTTCTGCGAGAGCTCTTCCATCCGGCGAATCTCGCCGTCAGTCATCTTCTGAACCTCTTCAAGTGCGCGTTTCTCGTCGTCCTCGCTGATCTTCTTGTCCTTGGCGAGCTTCTTCAGCGCATCGTTGCCGTCGCGGCGAACATTGCGGACCGCGGTGCGGTGCTCCTCGAGCACCTTGTTCAGGTGCTTGCAAACATCGCGGCGCCGCTCCTCCGTCATGGCCGGGACGGGAACACGGATGATCTTGCCGTCGGAGAGGGGATTGAAGCCGAGATCGGCGGTCTGGATCGCCTTCTCCACTTCCTTCAGGATCGTTGGGTCCCACGGAGAGATGACGATGAGCTGCGGCTCGGGCGCTGAAAGCTGCGCCAGTTGATTGATCGGCGTAGGCGTGCCGTAGTAGTCCACCTTCACCTGATCGAGCATATGCACGCTGGCGCGCCCGGTGCGCGTCGCCGCCAGACTGGCCTGGAAATCGGCTACCGACTGATCCATGCGGCGTTTGAGGTCGTTGTAGAGGTCTTTGAGCGCCGGATTGCCGGCCATAAAGGCTGTCATAAGAGATCGTCCTCACTGCGCGATTTGTCAACGGCTATTCTACAACTCCCGCGGTGATATGAGAGCGTTTGCAACGCCTTATACAACGACCGCTGCGCCCGTTGACGCCGCCTGCTCGTGCGCGTGATAGCTCGACCGGACCAGCGGCCCAGACTCGACGTGCCGGAAACCCATCCTGAGAGCCTCGGTCTTCAACTCAGCGAACTCGCGCGGCGTGTAGAGGCGCGCCATGGGCAGATGGTCGCGAGAAGGGCGCAGGTACTGGCCGACGGTGAGAATGTCGCAGCCCACGCTGGCCAGGTCGCGGAACACTTCAAGCAGTTCGTGCGTCTCTTCGCCAAGGCCAACCATCACCCCGGATTTTGTAATGCCCGCTGGGTTCAACTCTTTGGAGTAGCGCAACAGCT
>JBEKWT010000459.1:0-3008 GCA_049512795.1 Occallatibacter sp. | reverse complement strand
TCGGTCTCGCGCAAACTGGCGGCGAGTTGCGTGTCCTGCTGCTTGGCGTCGGCCAGCTCTGCCTGCGCCGCACTTAGCCGGGTATTCAGCGTGAAGCACCAAATCAGGCTCCCGACAGCGGCCAGCACCGCGACCGCGATCGCGGCCAGCAGTGCGCCGGAGTAAGTTCGAGGGGCTTCTTCAACTTCGCTCATATGTTCCCTTTCCTGCATAGGCGGGCACTTTGGGGCAGGCCAGCCTGGCGTAGCGGCGACATCCTTTCCGGTTAGACGCCGCAGCGAGGGGGTTTTGTCTCAGTCGATCCGGAAATCCCCATGATTCACAATCTTACCGATTGGATGCCGCCGGCAAAAGGCCGGAATCTCAATCGGAACGAATACCGAATCTACAGGATAAATCGAATGAATGGGGATGAGAGGGCTTTACCGGGGTTCGGCCAGCAAGGGCGGCCGGCGCCGCCCGTGGGAGAGTCAACAACAGGCTTGGCCGTCCCACCCTCCGTGACAAGGACGGAACGGCTAAGTTATAAACATCTTTACTGGATAATTTGGCGCCGGGCTTTGCTGAGCGTCCCGGAACTCCACCGCAACGGCCAAACTGCCTTCAAAACCACGGGAGAACCAAAGGCTATGTCGACTGCTGTCGCAGGAAAAGGCCTGGAAGGAATTGTCGCCGCGAACTCCGGCATTTGCTGGATCGACGGCGAAGCGGGCATCCTGTCCTACCGCGGCATCGACATTCACGAGCTCGCCGAGCACTCGACCTTTGAAGAATGCACCTACCTGCTCTGGAACGGAATCCTGCCCAACGAGCTGGCGCTGCGCGAGTTCCATTCGCAACTGGCGCTGGCGCGGTCGCTCGATCAGGGCATGATCGACTTGATGTGCAGCTTTCCCAAGTCGGCTACGCCGATGGAGGTGCTGCGCACGGCGGTCTCGGCGCTCAGCTTCTACGATGCCGACGAGAAAGACAACTCCCACGACGCAAACGTGCGCAAGGCCTATAACCTGACCGCGCAGATTGCGATGATTGTGGCCATTTACGACCGGCTGCGCAAGGGCAAGGAAATTGTCCCGCCGGACCGCTCGCTGACCCACGCGGGCAATTTCCTCTGGATGCTGAACGGCGAAAAGCCCTCAGAGACGGCCACTCGAACTTTGGATATCGCTCTTATTCTTCATGCCGACCACGAGTTGAACGCCTCCACCTTCGCCGCCCGCGTCATCGCCGCAACACTCTCCGACATCCATTCCGCAATCACCGGCGCCATTGGCGCGCTGAAGGGCCCGCTGCACGGCGGCGCCAACGAGGGCGTCATGCGGCTGCTGTTGACCATCGACAAGCAGGGCGCCGATCCGGTGGAGTATGTGAAGAACATGCTGGCGGCCAAGCAGAAGATCTCCGGCTTCGGGCACCGTGTGTATAAGACCGAAGATCCGCGAGCCACGCACCTGCGCAAGATGAGCGAACAACTGGGCAAGGACGCGGGACAGCCCAAGTGGTTTGAAATGTCCCGGGCGATCGAGCTTTACATCAATCAGGACAAGAAGCTGAACGCCAATGTGGATTTTTATTCGGCTTCGACCTACGCCACGCTGGGCATCGACATCGATCTCTACACGCCGATCTTCGCGGTGAGCCGCATCTCCGGCTGGGCCGCGCATGTGATCGAGCAGCTGGACGACAACCGGCTGATCCGCCCGCGCGCCGAGTACATCGGTCCCGTGTATCCTTCACCGTGGATTCCCTTGGAAGAGCGGCTGTAAGAAAGAAGCACAGTCGTAGAAGGTTAGCAGCCTCTTGCCCCATCCTTTACGCTTTCTTTGTGGAAGGAGCGCAAGAATGGGAACATCGCGTGGCGAACTTCCCCTTCATCGAGGGCCATGGTTGTCGTCGCGCAAAAAAGGCGGGGACTTGACGCCCTGCGTCAAAATCGCACCAACCACCGGAGGTTGATCCCAGTGAATCCAGATCCTATGCACACTCCGCAACTGAACGTCAGGCAAAAAGCGCTTCTTTTCGGAATTCGAGGTCCGCTGCGGATTGCGCTCGCCATAGCCGGCTTTTTCGGAATTCGAGGTCCGCTGCGGATTGCGCTCGCCATAGCCGGCTTGGCTTTTGCCGTCATGCCTTGCTTGGCGCAGCAGATGGATCCCGTGCGCGGACCGCTGGAATTGCACGCGCCGGGACCGTTCTTCGAAGCCTCGAAAGGTGGGGGCACCTACGGGTACTCCATCAAGTCCAATTTTGGACGGGTCAAGTCCTGGACCTATAGCGACGGAGAAACCTTGAAGGGAAAGTGCGACTGGGTGACTGCGTCCTCCGCAGACGCATCGACGGATGCATCGGGGCCCGCAGCCCCCGACAGCAACTCGTCCAGCAACTCGCCCCAGCAGAATTTGGCCGCTGCGTGGGACCTGGTCGGCGGGCCGGGTTACTACGCCGCCCATGTTCAGGGCAACAAGATCCTGCACGGAACCTTTACCGGAGATAAGGGAACCGTCCTTCAGGTTGAGTCGCTGGACAACTTCGTCGCAGTCGGCGTGGACAATCGGGGCAATCTTTACAAGATCGTCTGGTAGATGGGCTAGAGCAGTCTCGGAATTAACCTCGGGGACCGTGCAGATGATCGATCAGCCATTCGATCGCGGCGCTCTCGTTTTCAATCTCGATGCGGAGCTTCACGGTCTGAATCGGGAGCGGAGCCGCAAGCACGCCGATGCGAACGCGGTCTTTTTCCGTGGAGAGCAGGGCTGTGGCTCCGGCATCGCGGGCCCCCTTCGCAAGCCCTTCGAGATCGCGCCCGGTGTAGTTGTGATGGTCGGCGAAGGCCATCCGCGCGGCGAGCTTCACGCCCGCGGATTCGAGCCCCTTGAAAAACTGATCGGGCCGTGCGATACCGCAAAAAGCTAAGACTGGACCCTCAACGCGCGGGATTTCCATGTGTCGCCGCACGCGCCAAACCTGAGCCTTCCAGCCGCGCGCTTTTATCTCAGCTTCCACATCGG
>JBEKWT010000458.1:0-3122 GCA_049512795.1 Occallatibacter sp. | reverse complement strand
GAGTTGTGATGCTTCGTCAGGCATCGAGGCCGATCACGAGCTTTCCGCGGGCGCGCCACGTGCCCTGGTAGCGCATCGCTTCCGGGACTTCGACGAGCGTGTATCTCCTGTCGATCACGGGCTTCAGTTTGCCGCTGGCCACGAGCTCACCAACGGATGTCAGATCTTCACGGTTGACCTTGGCCATGAAGACGACGAATTTCTGGCTCGAGAATCGCGAACGAAGAAGAGCGCCGATAAGACCGCCGAACATTGCGGAGAGAGACTTTTCTCCGGCGAGCACTCCGGCGCCGACGTGAATGCCGCGCGGGGCCAAGACGCGTTGGCAAACCGAGAATGGATGGTTGCCGGCCAGGTCGAGAATCAAATCGTAGCGCGCCGTGCCGGTTGAGAAGTCTTCCTGGGCATAGTCGATGACATGATCGGCCCCGAGGGATCGAACCAGGACCGCATTGCACACGCTGCATACGGCGGTGACCTGCGCACCGAAGATTTTGGCGAGCTGGATTGCGAATGTGCCCACGCCGCCCGACGCGCCGTTGATGAGGACATTCTGGCCGGGCTGAATCTTCCCATGCTTACGCAAACCCTGCAGTGCTGTGAGCGCCGCAACCGGGCATGCAGCCGCACCTTCGAAGGGGACATTATCCGGCTTGGGCGCGAGTGAGGACTGGGGTGCGATCGCGTATTCCGCAAATGCGCCGCGGCACGTCCCGAAGACCGCATCACCCGCCTTGAACAGCGTGACGGCGGGGCCGACGGCTTCGACAACGCCAGCACAATCCACCCCTGGGCGCTTGAGCTCGGCGCGGCCAAACAGCAGCCGAAAGATTGCCGGGCCGCCCTTCATCATGTGGTAGTCAAGCGGATTGACCGCGGCGGCATGGACTTTGATCAAGACTTCCTGATCGTCTGGAACCGGCTTCTCAATTTCCTCGCAGGTGAGGACGTCAGGAGGGCCATTTTTGCGATACACAATTGCTTTCATGCAGAAACCTCGTTCTCGATACAGCTCCTGGAATCGCCGACGCAAGGATTGCACGAGTGCGCTCGTCAGAGGCGAGAGTAACACCTTTTCAAGGTGAGCTCTTCCACCGCATCGAACGCGACGGAAGTGCTCGGTTGTTCCTCTTGTACACTGAAGGGTTCCCCTTTCCGCGGGCAATCAGGCAGGAGTTCGTCATGGCGTCGATTATTGTTCCGGCAAATCCGAGCGAGGCGCGAGCGGGGCGGTTCGGCGTGTACGGCGGCCGGTATGTGCCCGAGACGCTGGTTGCGGCGCTGGATGAGCTGGAGCACGCGTACGAAGAGGCCAAGGCGGACGCGGCGTTTCAGGCGGAGCTTTCCGATTTGCTAAAGGATTACGCCGGGCGGCCGACGCCGCTTTATTTTGCCAAACGGCTGACGGAACAACTGGGCGGGGCGAAGATCTATTTGAAGCGCGAAGACCTGCTGCACACGGGCGCGCACAAGATCAACAACGCGCTGGGGCAGGGCCTCTTGGCGAAGCGCATGGGCAAGAAGCGCGTGATTGCGGAGACCGGCGCAGGGCAGCACGGCGTGGCCACGGCGACAGTGTGCGCGCTGCTGGGCCTGGAATGCGTGGTCTACATGGGCGACGTGGACATGGAGCGGCAGGATCTGAATGTGAAGCGCATGCGGCTGCTGGGCGCGGAGGTGCGCGGGGTTTCGTCGGGCTCGAAGACGCTGAAAGATGCGATCAGCGAGGCGATGCGCGATTGGGTTACGAACGTCCGGACGACTTACTATTTGCTGGGCTCGGCGCTGGGCGCGCATCCGTATCCGACGATGGTGCGGGACTTCCATCGCGTGATCAGCAAGGAATTGAAGCAGCAGATCCTCGAAAAAGAGGGCCGGCTGCCGACGGCGGTGATCGCGTGCGTGGGCGGCGGGTCAAACGCGATTGGCGCGTTCTACGAATTCATTCCCGAGCGGCAGGTCCGGCTGATCGGCGTGGAAGCAGGCGGGCGAGGTCCGGCGCTGGGCGAACACGCAGCGCGATTCCGGGGGGGTGCGCCGGGAGTGCTGCAAGGGACCTATTCCTACGTGCTGCAGGATGAGGATGGGCAGATCGCGCTGACACATTCGGTTTCGGCGGGACTGGATTATGGGCCGCGCGGAGTACGTTTCGTGCGATGACGCCGCGGCGCTGGATGCGGTGGTGAAGCTGGCGCGGACGGAAGGAATTCTGCCGGCGCTCGAAAGCGCGCACGCGGTGGCAGAGGCCATTCGCATGGCTCCGACGCTGGCGGCAAGTGACATACTGGTGGTGAACCTCTCTGGACGCGGCGATAAGGACATGGGAATTTTGGCGCGCGAGTTGAAGTTGTAGAGGAATAGTCCTTGCTATCCCAGGTCCCAGAATCCGGACCTGGGGCACCCATCTGTCGAGGGTCAAGAAAAAGGAACGCAAGGTCCGTGCCATCCCACCCTTCGCCAGAAAGAAGGCGAAGGATGGGGCACCCCCATTTGTGGGGGATTCAGGAAAGGCGAGCCAGCGTTAGAGGATTCCCACTCTTCGCCAGAAAAATGCGAAGGATGGGGCACCCAGTGATTTTTCATGCCGATCCGATTCGATCACAAGCCGGGCCTGGTTGTTTATCTGACGGCCGGCGATCCCAGCCTCGACGCGACACGCGAAATTGCAGTTGCGGCGATCGATGCGGGCGCGGACGTGATCGAGCTGGGCGTTCCTTTCAGCGATCCGCTTGCAGATGGTCCGATCATTCAGCGCGCCAGCGAGCGCGCACTGGCGCAAGGCATGCGTCTAAGGGATGTTCTTCGACTGGCGAAAGAGATTCGCGCCGCGCGTCCCGCCGCGGGACTGGTGATCTTCAGCTATTTGAATCCGATATTGCGGTACGGCCTGCACCGATTTGCCGATGATGCTGCGGCAGCGGGCGTGGATGGCGTGCTGGCCACCGATATGATTGTCGAAGAGGCCGCCGAGTATCTGGCAGAGATGAGCCGCGCGAACCTGGCGCCGATTTTTCTGGCTGCTCCTACGAGTCCCGACGAACGGCTCGAGGCGATCGCGAAGTACAGCAAAGGTTTTGTTTACGCGATTTCGGGCGTGGGCGTTACGGGCACGCAGCAGAGCG
>JBEKWT010000457.1:0-2727 GCA_049512795.1 Occallatibacter sp. | reverse complement strand
CAGACGCCTTCGCGCGACTTTCGCGAGGCCAAGGCCGTCATTGCCAGTTACAAAGAAGCTCTGGCCAAGTCTGCGCCGCCCAAGCTCGTCGTGCTGTCGTCCATGGGCTCGGAGAAATCTTCCGGCCTGGGGCTTATCACTTCAACTCATCTGCTTGAGCAAGCTCTCGGCAGCGAGCCCTTCCCCGTGGCGTTCGTGCGGGCCGGGTCATTCTTTGAAAACTACCTGTTCGGCCTTCAGGCGGCGCAAGGCGGCACTCTGCCCATCTTTTACGCGCCAACGGATCGCAAGCTGCCCATGATTGCGACAGAGGACATTGGCGCCGAGGTTGCCAGTCTGCTGACAACCGAGTGGACCGGAAAGCGCTTTATCGAGCTCGGCTCGTTGGTGAGCGCCGATGATCTTGCTGCCGGGCTGGGCCACGCGCTGGGCCGCGACGTCAAGGCGCAGGCCATTCCGCGCGAGCAAATGGGAATGCCCGCGGGGAGCACGTGGGCTTTTGAAGAGATGGTCGACGGCGTGAACTCTGGTTGGATCGGGCTCGGAGTGGAGGGCACAGAACGCATTGAGGGGACGACCAGCGCCCGGGATGTATTCGCCGCCGCGGCCGCGGCCAGTCAGGCCAAGTAGGCCGTCGTTGCTTTTTGCCGCATTCAATTTGCAGGCAGCAGATTTCGCCGCGCCGTTCACGTCCTTTCAAGGACGCCTCAACCGCTGGCTTATTTCTTTTCGACCTCCGCTCGCCGGTTCCGCGAGCGGCACAGCGCTGTGTCGTTGTTGGCCACTGGACGGCTCGACCCGAATCCCAGGGGTCGCCGACCGGCTCGCATTCACACCGGCGTTCGCGAGGTAGGCTTTCACGGAGTTGGCGCGGTTTTGAGAGAGCATCACGTTGTGAGGGGTGCTGGCGGGGATTCCGGCATCGTTCGGGCCGCCCATCCTTTTTTCCCGAATCGTTCTCTCCTGGCCCAAGAGACGAGAAGCCCTTCTCTGGCGATCGGACCGACGATTCCACCGTAAACGGTTCAAAATCCGGCACAAGCGATTTGCTGCCCTCCAAAATCGATCGCCAGGAGATCTTTTCCAGTCGACGCACAAGGAACAGTGCAGATTGGACAGAAGGGGATTGCATGATTTCCAAAAACAGACATCCCCCCTTTTGGCATTTGGAGCGTAATTCCTAAAGTTGTCACCGTGTCCTGCCCGTCTTACGGCGTCTTACAGCGCGTGTGACGTGTCTTACGCGCCCAAAGCCATTGATCTTCGCGTCTTACACGCCCCTCAACGCCCGCCAGACGCCCGTTCTTCGACACATTCCGCCTCGCACCCTAAACTATGGAGTGGGATTGAAGTGAGGAAGCGAAGGGAGCGCAAGTGAAGGGGGCTGCAGTGAAGAGCGGAAAAAAGAAGCAGCGAACAGCGCGGAGCGGCCGGGCTGCCGGGGCGGGCGGGACGGGCCGAGCGGGCCAGGCGAGCCCGACAAGCCAGGCAAGCCCGACGAGCAAGATTAGCCAGGCAAGCCGGGCCAAAGCGGGCCGCAAGCCGGCGGTGCCGGACCGAAAGCCGACCGCCAGGCGCAACGAGCGGAACGTTTTCTTTTCTTCCCCCGAAGCCCGAGAAATCAAGAACGAAATCTGCGCGGCGGGCCGCAAGCTGTGGATGCGCCAGTATGTCGACGGCAACGGCGGCAACATCTCCTATCGCATCGGCCCAAACGCAGTCCTGTGCACGCCCTCGCTGGTGAGTAAATACGATCTGACGCCTGAGGACATTTGCCTCACCGATCTCGACGGCAATCAGATGGCCGGTAGCAAGCCGCGCTCGAGCGAGCTGCTTCTGCATCTCGAGATCTACAAGGCCGTGCCCCAGGCGAAGTCTGTGGTCCATTGCCATCCGCCGCACGCGACTGCTTACGCGATTACCGGCTGCATGCCGCCCAACCTGATCATTCCCGAGTTCGAGGTGATTGTGGGCAACGTGGCGGTTGCGCCCTACGAAACTCCGGGCACCAAGGCATTTGCCGAAACGGTTCTGCCCTACGTGAGGAATCACAACACGGTGCTGCTGGCCAATCACGGCATTGTGTGCTGGGCCGATACGGTGACGCGCGCCGAGTGGTGCGCCGAGGTGCTGGATACCTATTGCTGGACGCTGATGCTGGCTGCGCAGTTGGGCGCTCCCATCCTGCGCATCTCTGAAGAGCGCGGCGCCGATCTGCGCGCCTTGCGAAAGAAACTTGGCCTGCCGGAATTCCCGCCCGACATTCCGCCGGTGAGCGCGGCCCACCCTGAAGCGCAAAGCCCGATCGCGCTTCAGCCCACGCCGCGCAACGGCAGTCATGGCAACGCCAGCGCTTCCGGAGTGGAGCCTGAAGCGCTCATTAAAGCTGTTGCCGAAGCGGTGATGGCGGCGATCGCCGAAAAATATAGCCTTGCCCCGCGCAAATAAAGGCCCGCGCCTTTCGGGTTGAGCTGCTGAGGGAGTTGCGATGCGAATCGATGAGCACGACGTTCTTCTCGTCATCGACGTGCAGAATGATTTTTGCCCCGGCGGCGCGCTTACAGTTCCCTTGGGCGACGAGGTGATCGCGCCTATCCATCGTATTGCGCCGCGATTCGAGCACATCGTTCTCACCCAGGACTGGCACCCGGCGAATCATTTTTCCTTCGCCACGTCGCATCCCGGCAAGCAGCCTTACGATTCCGTTGAGCTCAATTACGGGACGCA
>JBEKWT010000456.1:0-2782 GCA_049512795.1 Occallatibacter sp. | reverse complement strand
TCCTCGTTCACGCCCAACACGATGGTGATGTCTTCGTTGGTGGCCGGAGCCGAGATGATGACCTTCTTCACCGTCGCGCCCAGGTGCGCCTTGGCCTTGTCCGCGTCGGTAAAGTGGCCGGTCGACTCGATGACCACCTGAGCGCCCACATCGGCCCAGGGCAGCTTGGCGGGGTCGCGCTCGGCCCACACCTTGATCTTTTTGCCGTCGACAGAGATAAAGTCCTCGCCCGACCCGATCTCGTTCGGCAGGTTGCCCAGAATCGAGTCGTACTTGAGCAGGTGAGCCAGCGTCGCCGGGCTGGTCAAGTCGTTGACGGCGACGAAATCGATTTCTTTATTGCCAAGCGCGGCGCGCAAAACGTTGCGTCCGATGCGGCCGAAGCCGTTGATTCCAACCTTTACTGCCATGTGTCGTTTCTCCTTCGTGGTCTTTGTAGCCTGTGGATTCAAGACTTGTGTCTTACGGCGTCTGAAGTGGGCCTCAAATCGCGGCGTCTGAAGTGGGCCTCAAATCGGATTCCACCAAACCCTTGATCGTATCATTGCGGGCTCGGTGGAAAAATGAAAGCGCGATGCCGATCCGCACACGATTCCCTACCGTAAGGATGAGATTCCCGCGATGGAACTGTATGTGACGGAGTGCACAAGATTTGCAGCGAACTCGCCGAGTATGGTATTCGGGTGGAAGACAAGGCTTTCAGTAAGGACGAACAGCAGTATGAGAAGACGCTCCAGACGCGGTCCTAATACCTCAGAATCCACGGGCAAAATCGGCCAGGAACTCCCATCGAATCAACCAGCTCCGCTGGTGCCGCTCTATCCCGATGATGTGCCGGCGCGCCAAATCGCCGTGCCGCGCGCGCACGATCCCCGGCAGGCGCAGCCGGGGCGGCCGCCGCGCCCAGCCGCTCCAGAACGGCCCGCACGGCCGCAATCGCCGCCGAAGCAGGAGTGGCCCGCGAAGCAGGAGTGGAATGTCCCGCCGGGCTCGTCAGCGCGGCTCGAAGTCGAGACCCAGCCGGAGATACCGGCGAAGCCTGCCGCTCCCGGCCCCGGCGAAAGCTCGTCCCTGGCGCCCAAAGGATTCGTAGTCCTCGCCATCGGCCTGCCCGGCTCGGGCAAGACCACCTGGTTCGGCCGCCGCGGCGTCACTCCGCTCTCTAGCGACCTTCTGCGCAACATCCTCTTCGACGACGTCGAGGAGCAACGCTATCAGGGCCTGGTCTTCTCCACCCTCCGCTCGCTGCTGCGCGCGAGGCTTATCGCCCGAATGCCCGCGAACTATGTTGATGCGACCAATCTCTCCATCCACGAGCGCCGCCAGTGGATCAAGATGGCCAAGAGCTTTGGCTACGAGGTGCAGGCCGTCTTCTTCGATGTGCCGCTCGATGTGTGCCTGGAGCGCAACCGCCAGCGCGATCGCTCGGTGAGCGAAGACATCATGCGCAAGATGGCCGAGAAGCTGAAGCCGCCGGTCTTCGAGGAGGGATTTGAGAAGATCACCGTGGTGAGGGTGAAGAGCGCGGGATAAGGCGGTCTGGCATGAGCAAGGCTATATGGGTTCGGTGGATCGTGTTTGCACTTGCCGTCCCAATTGCATTCTACGTGTCTTTTCTCGGTACGGTCTTCATGGGATTCTGTCCCGGGATCAAATGTTGGCCGCACACGTTCGCATGGATACTTCTGACACCATGTTTGCTCTTTGCCATCTGGTCTCTGCGCGCGACGGCAATCAGTGCGGTACTACTTCTTGCCGCGCACGTATTCACCGAGGTTCTAGCCGATGGAGGTGGGCTGAACGCAGATACCCTCTGGGGCGCGGACAAGGGATTGGATAAATGCCTCTGGATCGCGGTTTTTCTTCTTGTCCTTTCAGCCTGGCTTCCGAAGAAGATCGCTAAACGGGCTGAAATTCCAAACTGACCGACGACCGGACTTTCTGATGACGACTTCCCCCGCACCAGCCCCCTACATCGAGCCATGGCTCCGCAGGACGCACACCGATGTTCCCGCTCCGGGCCGCGCCGTGCTGCATGCGCTTGAGCTTTCGCTTGATGACCTGACCAAGTGGACTGCCGGCCTCACCGGCGCAGAAGTCCACTCCCAGCCGCTTGGTCTCACGTCCATTGCTTTTCATCTGCGCCACATCGCCGGCTCGACCGATCGCATCCTCACCTACGCCGAGGGCGGCCAGCTCTCCCCAGAGCAACTGGCCGCACTTAGAGCCGAGCAGGATGGGGAAGGGAGCCAGGAATCGTTAGCCGAGCTCCTTGCCGAAGTCGAAGTCACCTTCAGCGATGCCGCGGACCGCATTCGCGTGCTGGCCACGGCCGACCTCGACTCGCCACGCTTCGTCGGCCGCAAGCAGCTACCGACATCGATTGGCGGAGCGATGATCCACGTGGCCGATCACACGCAGCGCCACACCGCGCAGGTGGTCACCACGGCCAAGGTGATCAAGGCGCTAAGAACCTAAGCCTCGCGCCGGCGCGCCCGCTGTATATTCTGCGCACCCTAATCGCAATGCGCGCAGCAGTCCGTCACGGTTGATCGGCGCTCGCACCTGACGCAAGGTTATTGCCAGTGTTGATCTGGGTTGGTGGCAGCAGCCGGTATCCATCGCGCGTCCGGATGTGGTACTTCTCCATGCCCGGGCCGACCAGCTTCACGCTGATCGATCGCCATCCGCGGTTGGGATTGGCCTGCGGGTAGTAGCTGACCGAATAGAGATGACTCAGATCTTCTTGAATGGAAGCAAAGGCCTGCTTCTCCTTGCGCCA
>JBEKWT010000455.1:0-2881 GCA_049512795.1 Occallatibacter sp. | reverse complement strand
ACATTGTTGATGGCAGCGAAGACTTCTTCCGGGGTTTGGTCGACCGTAAACGAATGGTTGAGATTCTGATCCTTCATGGCAATTCTCCTATTCGCCGGGGTTCGGTTTGGATTCGTTACTTCGAGATTGCGCCTGGGGCGATTTTTTTTGCGCCCGCTTACGCGGGCACGGTTTACGGCCTGGACTTCTCGGCGCGCTGGCGGACGGTTTCGTTGATTTTTGTCCAGCCGCCCTTCATTCCCTTCTTGAAGTCCTCGGGAACGTTTCCGAAGCCGGTGTGATGAAACTTGATGATTGTCTCGCCGTCCTGCTCGCTGAGGCGGTATTGCACGTTGTTGGCGACAGGGAAAGACATCATCAGCGGACCGCTGAACTCGATCAGCGTGGGACGGTCGCCGAGGTCGCGGAACCAGCGCCCGCCTGGCCAGGCTTCAAGCTTGAAAGGCATCGACGTGCCATCGTCCTTTTCGAAGCCGGAAGCTAGTTGATCGAGAAGGGCTGCAAACGTGACTTCGAGAGAGGCGCGGACGCGTATCTCCTGTTCGATTTTGAAGCTAAGAGATTCGAGATCGGGAACTGTCATTGTGGTCATTCATCCTCCGTGGGAACGTTGAGAATTTGGTTCAAGAACTGCGGGCCCTCAGTGCTTCGGAATTGTTGATCGCGATGGGTTGCCTTCGCGATCGATCTCGGCCTGAACGCGCTCGGCGCGCTCTTTCACGCGATTCAATTGGTGCTGCCAGTATCGCTCGAATGTCTCGGTCCACTGGTGGAGAGGCTGGATGGCCGCGGCATTGGTGCGGTAGAGGCGATGGCGGCCGTTGCGACGGACGCGCACCAGATTGACGCGGCGAAGCACGCCGAGGTGCTTTGAGACGGACGGTTGGTCGAGGCCGATGGCGGTGACAATTTCGCCCACCTGGCGCTCATCGTGCGCGAGATAGAGGAGAATCTGGCGACGCCGGGGCTCGGCAACGGCATTGAAAGCGTCGGAGGTGGTTCGAGCCCTGGCCATGGAAAGGACAATACATGCTCATATGGGAATATGTCAAGCAAAAAATTAATGACTTTCGTTTCGGTGCCAGCCGGCGAGAGTTTTGCCGCTGGTGGCCGCGCAATTTACCATCCGTCGCATGAAGCCAGCACCGTTTCTGAACCGCAGGGCGTTTTTGAATGCATGCACAAGCGCGGGGATTGCTTCGCCGTTGCTGCCGGGGATTCTTTACACGCTGGCCGCGCAGGCGCAGGAGGCGGCGCCGGCGACGAGCGCTCCGGCGGGTCCGGCGGCTGGTTCTGGCGCGAATTCAGGCACGAGCATTGGGGCGAGCGCAAGTACAGGCGATGCCAAGGCGCCGGCGCTCGCGAAGATTACGGCGGAGATGATTGACCGGGCAGCGGAACTAGCCGGGGTGGGGCCGTTCAGCGATGAGCAAAAGAAGATGATGCTCGACGGGCTGAACGATCAGCGTGATGCGTACGGGCAGATTCGCGCGCTGAAGCTCGGGAACGATGTGCCGCCAGCGTATGCGTTTCATCCAGGGCCGGCAGCGAAACCGGCGGAGAGCAGTGTTGTGTTCCAAGGCACTACGCCACAACTGATTTTCGATGACTCAGAATCCAGCGCGCCGAAAGCGCCGGCGAATCTTGAGGACCTGGCCTTCGCGTCAGTGCTCGATTTGGCAAACCTCATCTACCATCGGCGCATCACATCGATGCAACTCACGCAGATGTACATCGACCGCCTGAAGCGGTACGACTCGAAACTCCATTTTGTAATCACGCTGCTGGAGGACCGGGCGATGGCACAGGCTAAAGCGGCCGATGAGGACCTGGACAATGGGCTTTATCGCGGACCGCTGCACGGGATTCCGTGGGGCGCAAAGGATTTGCTTTCGGTGAAGGGCTATCCGACAACGTGGGGCGCGGGAGGGTTCGAGCAGCAGACGTTTAATGAAGACGCAACCGTGGTGCAGCGGCTGGATGCGGCGGGCGCTGTACTGGTGGCGAAGTTTTCGCTGGGCGCGCTGGCGATGGGCGACAAATGGTTTGGCGGTAGGACGCGGAACCCATGGAATCCGGCGCAGGGATCGAGCGGATCTTCGGCAGGCTCGGCGAGCGCGGTAGCGGCGGGATGCGTGGGATTTGCGATCGGGTCGGAGACGCTGGGGTCGATCGCCTCGCCTTCGACGCGCTGCGGGACGACGGGGCTGCGGCCAAGTTTCGGCATGGTTCCGCGCACAGGGGCGATGGCGCTGAGCTGGACGATGGACAAGCTGGGGCCGATTTGCCGATCGGTGCAGGATTGCGCGCTGGTGCTCGACGTGATTCACGGACCGGACGGGAAAGATTTGTCGGCCGGAGCCAGCATTGATTTCCACTGGAATCCGGATTTTGAATGGCGATCTTTGCGAGTTGGGTATTTCAAGAGCGAGTTCGATCCACTGCCCGCGCTGCAACTGAAGGACGCTGTCCCTGGAGAGTCGCCGGAGGACACGAAGAAGCGGGAGGACGCGAATGCGGTAGCGCAGGATGAGTACGCGCGGCGCACGTACGACAAGAAATACGAGCAGGCTGCGCTGGACAAGCTGACCAAGATGGGCGTGGAACTGATTCCCGTGGAGTTGCCGAACCTGCCGTGGGATGCGATGGTTCCGCTGGTGACGGCAGAAGCCGCGGCGGCGTTCGACGACCTGACGATGAGCGGGCGCGACAAGCTGCTGACCGAGCAGGGGCCGGAGGATTGGCCGAACGACTTCCGCATCGCGCGGTTTTATCCGGCGGTCGAGTACATCCAGGCCAATCGCGCGCGGACGCTTGGAGTGCGCCAGTTTGCGAAACTGTTTGAGAAAGTGGATGTGATCGTGACGCCCTCGACCGAAGA
>JBEKWT010000454.1:0-2503 GCA_049512795.1 Occallatibacter sp. | reverse complement strand
GACTGCCAACGGCGATGCTTTAGCACCATCGGCGACGGCGAACCCCGACGCCAAGCCAGTGTCAGACGCGAAACCCGCGGGCACGAAACCATTGGCCGCGAAACCGTCCGGCACGAAATCGGCGGGCACGAAAATATCGAGCACGAAACCATTGGGCGCGAAGACGTCGAGTCCATCTGCGCCGAACAAGAGCAAGCCCGCGCAGGACAAGAAGCACGCGGCGCCAGCGAAGCAGGCGACCGCGCAGAGCGCAACGAAGCAGAACTCCGCTTCCACAACACGTCCGGCAACGACCAACCCGGGAAGCAACAGCCGCTCCCCGCGTAGTTCTGCTGCAACCGTAACGCAGGGCGGGTAAACGACTATGGGCCAGAAGCAGGACAACCTGATTGTGGTCGTCGACATCGGCAGCGCGTGGACGCGCGTTCTGGCGGCCGATGTGAACGAGAGTGTGTTGCGCTATCGCGGGCACGGCTTGGCGCCGTCGGCGGGAATGCGCAAGGGGCTGATTGCCGAGCTTGGTCCCGCAGCCAAAGCGGTGCGCGCGGCCAACGAGCAGGCCGAACGCGTAGCCCGCGCCAATATCGACGAGTGCGTGGTGGGGATCGGCGGCCCGCACATTCGCGGCGTCAACACGAATGGCGGATTCCAGTTGAGCCGCGGCATGCGAGAGATTACCGGCGAGGACGTGCGCGCCGCGATTGGCCGCGCCCGCGCCATCGAGCTGCCAGCCGACCGCGAGATTCTTCATCTGCTGCCGCGCCAGTTCATCCTCGACGAGCAGCCCGGCATCTTCGATCCGGTGGGCATGATAGGCGCACGGCTTGAAGTCGAATTGCACATCGCCACCTGTGGTGGAAGCGCGCTGCAAAGCGCGGTCACCTGCGCCAACCGCGCTGGGCTTGAGGTATCGGAGGCGGTGCTGGAGTCGATCGCGGCCGCCGAGTGCACGCTCTCGGCAGACGAGCGGGAGTTGGGCGTGTGCGTGATCGAAATCGGCGCTCATTCCAGCGATCTCGCAGTCTTTTTCGAGGGCGCAGTCGCTTACACCGCGTCGGTCCCCATTGGCGGAGCACACTTCACCAACGACCTCGCCATTGGATTGCAATTGCCAATGGCGCAGGCCGAGGATCTGAAGCGGCAGTATGGCAACGCTCAAGTCACGGCGGTTCCGCAACTGGCGGAGGTGGAGATCACCACGCCGCAGGGCGCGCCGGCCTCGTTGTCCATCCGCACCATGGCCGAGATTCTGGAGCCGCGCGCGCGCGAGCTCATGCACTACGTAAAAGAAAGCCTCCGTTATGGCGGCGTGGTGGATGCGCTGGGCGCGGGCTGCGTGCTGACCGGCGGAGGCGCAATGCTGCCCGGCATGCTCGACGTGACCGAGAGCCAGTTGCGCGTTCCGGCGCGCATCGGTTTGCCCGTGCGTCTGTCGCATATGCCTCAGGATTTGAATCATCCCTCCTGGGCCGTAGGAATTGGAATGGTTCTCTACGCGCATCGCACCCGAATGACGCGCGAGGCCGAGGACAGCACCGGCAGTTTGCGCGACAGGTTACGCGCCATGTTTGCAGCGAGCTTTTGAAAGCAGGGACCAAGGGAACGAGAAAGCAAGGGACCAAGGGAACGAAAGTATAGGGAATAGGGAACAGGGATCAGGAATCGGAAAAACGATAGCGGAGCGAGGTCGAAAACGGTGAGGAAACAGATAAAAATCGAGGAGAGCGGAGACCCAATGGAACAGCGAATCAACGAAGCCCGGGGACTGGGCAGCGAAGCCGGTGAGATGCGGATTCAGTTTCACGACGAAAATGTGCGCGGAGCGCGCATCAAGGTGGTCGGCGTAGGTGGCGGCGGCAGCAATGCCGTGAATCGCATGATCCAGGCCCACATGGAAGGCGTCGAGTTTGTCGCCGCCAACACCGATGTGCAGGCGCTCAAGTTGTCTGAGGCTTCAGTCAAGCTGCAACTGGGCGTTCGTTTGACGTCCGGGCTGGGCGCCGGCTCCAATCCCGACGTTGGCCGCCGGGCGGCTCTCGAGGATTCGGAAAAAATCATCGAAGCGCTTGAAGGCGCCGACATGGTGTTTGTCACCGCGGGACTGGGAGGAGGAACGGGTACGGGCGCCGCGCCGGTGATCGCATCGCTGGCCAGCGAGATGGGCATCCTCACCGTTGCGGTAGTCACCAAGCCATTCGCCTTCGAAGGCAAGCGCCGCCTGACGCAGGCCGAGCGTGGCCTCAGCGAGCTGCTCGACAGCGTGGACACGATGATCGTGATTCCCAACGAGAAGCTGCTCGCGGTCGCCAAGGACGCGGGCTTCTTCGAGAGCTTCCGCATCGCCGACGACGTGCTTCGCCAGGGCGTGCAGGGCATCAGCGACATCATCACCATTCCCGGCATCATCAATCGCGACTTTGCCGACGTGAAGACCACCATGGCCGGCATGGGCCACGCCGTGATGGGGACAGCCGTGCGCTCGGGCTCGAATCGCGCCATCGAA
>JBEKWT010000453.1:0-2547 GCA_049512795.1 Occallatibacter sp. | reverse complement strand
GGAGGCGATTTTTTCCGTGCACAGTTTCGGGCCCGTGATCCCCATGTCGGATCGCGAGCGCATCTTTGACCGGTACTATCGTTCTTCGACGTACGCTGACCGCGCCCCCGGCACGGGCATAGGGCTGTCGGTGGCCAAGCGGGCGGCGCAGATTCACGGGGGATACGTATGGGTAACGAGCGATGAAGAGGAAGGCACAACGTTTTTTGCCGCAATTCCGCTGACATCGGAGAAGGAGAGCACGTCATGATGCAGTCAGCGATCCGCATTCTTGTGGTCGACGACGAGTCGGCAATTCGCCGCGCGCTTAGGCCGCCATTGATGGAGCTTGGGTTTCAGGTGGCCGAGGCCTCGCGCGGCGAAGAGGCGCTGCAGGCGCTGCGCAACGCTCCTCACGATGTCGTCCTTCTGGATATCAATATGCCGGGAATCGGCGGCATTGAGACGCTGAAGCGGATTCGCAGCTTCGCGCCGCGGCTGCCGGTGCTCATGCTGACCGTGCGCGATGACGAAGAGGACAAGGTTGAGGCGCTGGAATTAGGCGCCGACGACTACGTGACCAAGCCGTTCAGCACCCGCGAGCTGATCGCCAGGATCCGCTCGGCAGTGCGCCGTGTGCGCGCTCCGGCTCGGCCTGAAGATGCGCCTATTGAGATAGGGGAAATCCGCCTGGAGCCCGCCAAGCGGCTGGTAACCAAGCGCGGGACGCCTGTGAAGCTCACGCGCAAGGAGTTTGACATTCTCTACTGCCTGATGAGCCGCGCGGGACGCGTGGTGACCTACGCCAAGCTGTTGACCGCGGTTTGGGGCGCGGAAAGCCGTGAAGAAGTGGAGTACCTGCGCACCTTCGTCCGTCAGTTGCGTAAGAAGATTGAGGATGACCCATCGAATCCGTTGTATCTGCTCACTGACGTCTACGTAGGCTACCGCTTTGCCGACGCGCAAATGTTCCAGGACGGATCTGCGGTAGCGGGTGAGGCGGAGGAGGATAAACACGAGCCGGTGGAGGAACACGAGCCGAAAGACGCTCTCTGATGCGACTGCAGGCGACGGCTGCGATTCGATCGGAGCGCTTTATTCGTCGTAATGCAGCAGGCTGAAGACGTCGTACTCACGAAAGCGCTCGCGGCCTTTCAGGAAGTCGAGCTCGACGGCAAAACCCAACCCGGCGATCACGCCGCCCAATTGCTTCACCAATTGCACCGTGCCCTCCATCGTGCCGCCGGTGGCGAGCAGATCGTCCACCAGCACCACACTCTGTCCGGGCGCGATGGCGTCGGCGTGGATCTCGAGCGTGTCCGAGCCGTACTCGAGGTCGTAGGTAACGCGCACCACCGGCGCGGGCAGTTTTCTGGGCTTTCGGACTGGAACAAAGCCGGCGTTGAGACGATAGGCCAGCGCGGGGCCGAAGATGAATCCGCGCGCCTCGATGCCCAGCACCAGGTCGATTTTGCGCGCAATGTAGTGCGCGGCCAGCGCATCGATCAGCTGGGCGAATCCCGTCTTATCCTTGAGCAGCGTGGTGATGTCGTAAAAAAGAATCCCCGGCTTGGGAAAGTCCGGCACGGTGCGAACGAGTTTCTTCAAATCCTCGACGTCGATGGGTTTTGCTGTTTCCGGCATGTCGGTGCTTGACTCCCGTTCTCAGTGATCAGTTGTTAGTTGTCAGCTGTCAGCTGTCAGCTAACAGTTTATCTCCGGGTGCCGAATCGAGATCGAAGACTCGAAAGGAAACAGGTGGCGAAGTTGGTGCAGGACGGAAGTCGCGGAGGGGCAAATAAGAAGAACGAATCCGCGGTCTGCGGACTGACAACTGATTCCTGACAACTGACCAATGCGCGCAGCGCATTACCACGCTCCATCGATTTGAAAGGATGTGAGCTCTTCGGCTTCGTTCTCGGCGAGGCTGTGTTCGACGATGCGGTCCACACGGGCTCCACGCGGACCGCGGCGAAGGGTCGCGCGCAGCTCGTCGAGGTTACCGGCGTCGCCTGCCGCCACGACCTCGACATCGCCATCCTCGGTGTTGCGCACCCATCCGCGCAGCTCAAGTTCAGCGGCCTCACGCTGCACAAACCAGCGGAAGCCGACCCCCTGCACGCGGCCTTGAATGAGGAAGTGAAGAACCATGGAGACGGACCAAAGCCAGTGTTGCAGATGCGTGCGAGCGCGCGCAACCGTTAGAGAGCCTTGGCCGGAATTCGCTTAAGGGCGCGTCGTGGAGATCGATTGCGGCGACGGATATTGCCCCGTAGCGCGCTACACTGGAATTCGACATGGTCTTCGTTCTCGACAACTACGATTCGTTCACCTACAACCTGGTCCAATATCTGGGCGAGCTGGGCGCGGAGGTCGTCGTGCGGCGCAACGACGAAGTGACGCCGCAGGAAGTCGAGGCCATGAGGCCGGAGCGGATTTTGCTTTCGCCGGGGCCATGCACGCCGCATGAGGCGGGAATTCTTGTGCCGCTCATCCGGCACATGGCGGGGAAGGCGCCGATACTCGGCGTTTGTCTCGGCCACCAGGCGATCGGCGAAGCGTTCGGCG
>JBEKWT010000452.1:0-2549 GCA_049512795.1 Occallatibacter sp. | reverse complement strand
CGCTTTTCTTCGATCCCGTTGATTTGTTTTTGGTCTTCTTCTTGGTGGCCATTGGCGCAGTCTAGCACCGACCCGGGGGCGCGGCAAGACGCGGCCTGCTCGATTGCAGGGCGATGGACTTATGATGAATCGGAGAGCCGTTCAGGGACAGCATTGGGCACGCGCGGGGAGCGGAGCTTCGCAACGCCCAAGGGAAGGGAAGAAAACAGACCCGTGAAACCGGACATGAGAGTCTCGTTTGCCGGACTGGAGCTGACGAATCCAGTCATCGCCGCCAGCGGGACCTTTGGATATGGGATTGAGTTTGAAGAGATTGTGTCGCTAGAGAAGCTGGGCGCGATCGTGACCAAGGGGATCTCGCTGGAGCCGATGGCGGGCCACGCGCCGCCGCGCATTGTGCAGACGGCGGCGGGGATGCTGAACGCGATTGGTCTGCAGAATGTGGGCGTGGAAGATTTCCTCGAGCGGAAGCTGCCGCCAATGAGCCGGCACCCGAGTTGCAAAGTGATTGTGAATATCTTCGGGCACACGGTGAACGAGTATGTGGGAGTGATCGACCGGTTGAACGACGCGGAGGGGATTTCGGCATACGAATTAAACGCATCCTGTCCCAACGTGCAAGCGGGCGGAATGGCATTCGGAACCGATCCTTATTCGCTGGAAGAGCTGGTGGAGCGGACGAAGAGAGTCGCCATTCATCCGCTGATCGTGAAGCTCTCGCCGAATGTGACGTCCATCGGGACCATGGCGCGCGTCGCGGCGGAAGCGGGCGCGGACGCAGTGAGCCTGGTGAATACGTTTCTGGCAATGTCAATCGATGCAGAGACGCGGCGGCCGCGGCTGAGTAATGTGTCGGGAGGGCTGTCGGGGCCGGCGATCAAGCCGATTGCGCTGCGCATGGTGTACGGCGTGGCGCGGGCCGTGAACATTCCGATTCTGGGGATGGGCGGGATTATCACGGCGGAAGACGCAGTGGAGTTCATGCTGGCCGGGGCGACGGCGGTCGAGGTGGGCACGGCGAGCTACGCCGATCCGCGCGCGGCGGAGCGGCTGGCGACGGGGTTGGAATCGTGGTGCAAGAGCCACGATGTGGAGAAGGTGGCGAGCTTGACGCGGGGATTGAAGAGCAGGGAGTAGGACTAGCCAATAGCCAATAGCCTGTAGCCAGTAACCAATAGAGAGTAGAAAGACAGAGAACAGGGAACAAATTCGAGCCCGACTCAGAGGGGACGGGCCTAGAGGCGCTTGATGAAGGCGAGGGCTTCTGCGAGCTGCGGGAAGCGAGCTTCGTCGGCCTTGAATTCCGGAGGGTGAACGCAGCGGCGCAGGTTGCGGGTCTTGACGGGATGCTTGAGGTGGAGCATCTCGTGATAGAGCAGGTACTCGATGGCATAGCGAGGGCTGGAGGGGCGGTCAAAGACGCGGCTGACGACGATGGTGTTGTGGGCGGCGTCATAGTGGCCGAGAGAGCGCTTGGCGTGGTGCTCGCTCCAGGTGAGGTCGGGACGGCCGAGCAGCCCGCCGAAAAAGCGCGTGTTGAGAGCGTCGAAGACCTCTTCGAGATTGAAGTAGCGGCCCTCGGGACCGAAGTAGCGCTTGCTGCCGCGAGCGGTTCGGACGAGTTCGGTTTGGCGCGCGACGGCGGCCGAGGAGGCGAAGCGCTTGTAGCGCAGGTTGTGCGCCCGGTCGATGGGCTTGCGGTAAAGCTTGGCGAGGAGAATGTGGGCGATGGCGTGGAGGACGGATTCGGGCGCGCCCTCGAGAAGATCGGAGAGGCTGGCGTGGATCTCGCCATCGCGGATGCGAATTGTGGTGTTCAGCGAGGTGAATCGCCGGAAGCGGACATGAATGGACGGCATGGGAGCACGCGGGCGGAGGGCGCGGTACTCGGACTGGAAGATGGGAACGACGTCGAGGGCCACGGAGAGCAGAATAACAGTGGCCGATGACTGCCGGTTTCACTTCGGTTCGTAGCGGTCCTGACCCTTCTCATCGGGGTGGGCTTTGAAGTAGGCTTCCTGGTCTATGGTGAGTTGCTTGGCTTGATCGGAGAGATCGCCAACGCTGTCGAAGGCTTCTTTGAGCGATAGCTCGAAGCCGGGCTCGCTGGGCAGCGCGTGAAGAACCGCTTGCCAGCGCGCAACGCCTTCATTGAGCCCCTTGAGCGATTTCCGAAGGTCGGCTTTGCGTTCGGAGTAAACATCGAGGTTGTCGTCAAGCTCGTCAACGAGGTCGGCGAAGTCCTGGAGCTCGCCGTTGAGACGCTGGATGCGCGCGGGAGTGTGCGCACGGTTTATGAGTCCCTTGATGGTGTCGGCGTGGTCATCGAGAAACTTGACGTAGAGGCCGACGCGGGCGACGGGATCGACGCCGGCCTCGGCGATTTGGTCCTGCTGGGCTTCAGTCAGCGGCTCGCGCTTTTCTTTTTGCCCGGCGAGGGGGGCAGCGACGAGCAACGAGAAAAGAATGGCAGCGAGGGTGCGCATGGCGGTTGGACTCCGACGAGTTTATTCAAGCACATTCCGGGTGGGACGTGTCGTCCTGGCAGC
>JBEKWT010000451.1:0-2559 GCA_049512795.1 Occallatibacter sp. | reverse complement strand
CGGCGTCTTTTTTGCCCTCCTGGAGCAATGCCAATCCTTTGCGCAGTTGCGCGGCGGGAGCTTTGGCACTGCCGCTGAAGCCTTCCAGCACGGCGTTATAGCTCTTGATCGCATCGGGATAATTCTTCTGGCGGTAGGCCATCTCACCCAGGTAGAAATTGGCGTTGCCAGCCAGGTCGTCGAGCGGATAATAGTGCAGCACATCCTGAAATTCGCCTGCAGCCACGTCGTACCGCGCGGCGTTGTAGTCGCGCACGCCAGCCTGAAAGGTCTCCTTCAGCGGCGGTGCCTGCACGGTGGTCGTTGCGGCAGTCGCAGGGGCAGCCGCTGCGGCGGATGCATCTCCAGCGGGCGGAGGGGCAGTCGGTTCCGCGCCTGGCGGAGTCACAGGAGCCGCTCCGGCGGGAAGAGTCTGCGGGGTCTGCAACTGCGTCTGCATATCCTGGATCGACTTATCCAGCTTGGCGATGCGCGACTTCAACTCGTCCACCGAGTCGTTCAAGGTCTGCACCTGGCCGGAGACGGTGTCCAGCTTGCCGTTGCCGTTCTCGCTCTGTGCATCGAGCTTCTTCTGCAGATCGTTCACGGCTGTCGTCATCTGGTTGACGGTGTCCGCGCTCTGCTCCACCAGGTGCTGCAGCACGCCGAAGCGGCTGTCCATCGTGGATTGCAGCCGCTGCATATCGTCAAGCAGTTGCTGCACCTGCGTTTGCAACTCGATGATTTCTTTCGAGGCAGCATGCGCGGGAACAGGCATGGAAACAAAAACCATTGCAAACATTGCCACGCCGAGAAAGCGATTGCGAAGTGTGTGGGTTTTCAGCATTTTTCACCAGTGAAATTCGGAAGTCGGAGATAAGGGATCAGAGGCCGCATCGGCTTGCGAGCCTTCGAGGCGTCCCAGGTCTCGAACTTAAGACCTGAGACGCCCGTTCTTGCTTTTCTACTCGAGCGATTCGTTACCGGTCCAGCGAGAAGCCGCCGCGGCGGTTCTGCTGCCAGCAGGCTTCGTTGGATTCGGTGCAGAAAGGCTTTTCCTTGCCGTAGCTGACGACGCGCATGCGACCTGCGGCCACTCCGGCCGTGACCAACGCGTTCTTGGTGGCGTCGGCGCGATTCTGGCCGAGAGCCAGGTTGTACTCGTTCGAACCGCGCTCGTCGCAGTAGCCGCCGATGACGAGTTTCACGTCAGGATGGCTGACCAAGTAAGAGGCGTCCTTCGAGATTGTGGCCTGGGCATCGGCGCGAATTGTATAAGCGTCGTAATCGAAGAAGATGTCCTGCACATTGGCCTTGAACTCTTCTTCAGCGCTCATTGTATTCGCCGGCACAACCACTGCCGGCGGCGCATTGACGGTGACGCGAGCCGAAGCTTCCGCCGAGCCGCCCGTACCACGGGCAACCAGGTGATAGGTGGTCGACGCGCTCGGAGTCACGGTCTTTGTGCCCGATGTGGAAACGTCCCCTAAACCATCAATGGAAGCGCTGGTGGCGTCGGTCGTCTGCCAGGAAAGCTGAACCTGGTCTCCGGCCGTGACCACGCTGGGAGTAGCTGTGATTTGTGCAGTGGGTGCGGTGATGGGCGGCGGTGCTGCAGCCTCTGGCGGTGGAAGCGGCTTTTTCTTACAACCTGCAACTGCAACCAAGGCAATAAGCACAACAACCGGTACGAGCAAGCGATAGATACTACGATTCATGTGGAACTCCTTCCCCAAAATGACAAAATGTCTCCCGGCCTATTCAGCTGGCGAGGGATGTGTTAGCAACCATTAGTATTATAGTTCATCCAAACCCGTGCCACCGCCGTCGGGAGCGTGCGTCTCCTGCTTTTTTTTCGCTACCCGTTCCAATAATCGAGCTACTTGATTCTTCCCGCCCCCAAGTTTACTTCCAGCTCCAGTTGGGCATGTAATTGTTGCCCGTGTGGGTGAGCTGACGCTGCCCGGTGCCGTCGGCCAGCATGGTCCAGATCTGCGCGTGGCTGCCGCTGGCGCGTTCAAAGACGATGTGTCGCCCATCCGGCGCCCATGATGGAAAATCGTTGCTCCCGGACTCGTGTGTCACCTGCAGCCAGCGCTTGCTGGCGATATCCATCACGTAAATATCCTGCCCGCCGGGGTCGCCGGGACCATACTTGCGATTCCAGCTGAAGGTAAGAAACTGTCCGTTGGGCGACCACGATGGAGAAATCGCATAGCCTCCGTCGGTCATGCGTTGAATATTGGCCCCATCGGCGTCCATGATGTAAATCTGCGGCAGCCCGGTGCGTCCGCTCACCCACGCAATCTGCGCATTGGTGCGTGGATTCCATGTGGGCGAAACATCCGGGCCCCGGAAACTGGTCAGCCGGCGCAGATTGGCTCCGCTCGCATCGCAAACCCAAATCTCAGGATCGCCCGTTCGCGAAGACGAAAACGCAATCTTGGCCCCGTCTGCCGACCAGGCCGGAGACTGATTGCTCCCGCCTGCCGTTCCCGCGGAAAAGCCCACCGGCCGGTTAAGCTCCAGCGAGTACATACGCACGGACCACCCCGAGTTGCTCAGCGATGCAAACGCCAG
>JBEKWT010000450.1:0-2564 GCA_049512795.1 Occallatibacter sp. | reverse complement strand
CGCAAGCAGCTTATCGATGAAGCCAAGAAACAGGGCAAGCCCTACGGCCTCTACTTTGAGGACATCTCCTCCGGCTTCGCCGTCACTCAGCGCAGCTCGCCGCAGGCCTTTCAGGTCATTCCGCTCGTCGTCTGGCGCGTCTACGTCGACGGCCGTCCCGACGAGCTCGTCCGCGGGGTCAGCATTGTCGGCACGCCTCTCGCCGCAATGAAAAGCATCATCGCCACCGGCGACAAGAGCGAAGTCTTCAACGGCGAGTGTGGCGCGGAGTCGGGCACCATCCCTGTCAGCGCAGTCGCTCCCGCCATGCTTCTGAGCGGCATCGAGACGCAGCGCCAGCCGCAAGGCACCGCGCGCCCGCCCATTCTGCCGATCCCCGGCGCCGGCTCGCAAGCCACCGAAACCAGGGGGGCCCAATGAACCTGTTCCGTTCGCGCGCCAAGGTCGTTCTCACTGGATTTCTCGCGTTCTTCGTCTTCATGCCGCAAATTCACGCCCAGCCCACCCGTGCCGACGCCGAAAAGGATCCCGTCCTCAAAGCGATGCTCACGGAACTTGACCGCAGCATGAGCCAGCTCCAGTTGACCGGCTTCGCCAAGCCCTTCTTTATCCAGTACCGCATTGAAGACGTCAACGACTTCCAGACCAGCGCTGAATTCGGTTCAAGCGAAGGCTCTGACCGCGCTCGACAGCGCGTTGTGCGCGTCATCGTGCGCGTCGGCGACTACAAGACCGACAGCTCCGGCGCTCGCGGCGATGGCGCGCTCCAGGTGACTGCACTCGACGACGACCCCATCGCCTTGCGCTCCTCGCTATGGACCGCTACCGACCAGGCATACAAGAATGCTCTTTCCGCCTATGCGCAAAAGCAGGCCGAGTTGAAGCAGGTGCAAACCCCGCCGCAGGCCGACGACTTCAGCCAGGAGAAGCCCATCATCTCTCTCGCCGATCCGATCGCACTTCATGTCGACGAGAGCTCCTGGGCCGATCGCATCGCCCGAGTCAGTGGTCTCTATCGCACAGATGCCTCGTCTAATCCAAATGAACGCGACATCGAATACTCCTCCGCGAGTTTTCGCGCCCGCACCACCACAACCTGGCTCGTCACCAGCGAGGGCGCCATCGTCCGCAAGTCCTCCGTCGATTATCAGGAGACCTTCGCCGCGGGCACGCAGGCTCCCGATGGCATGCGCCTCGATCGTTCCTATGGTTCCTCTGGAACTTCGCTCGCCGACCTCGACACCGAGGCCGTCTTCAACCAGCACGCAGTAGACGAGCTCGCCTCGCTCGCCGATCTCCGCAAGGCGCCGCTCGTCGAAGAGGAGTACCACGGCCCACTGCTCTTCTCGGCCGACGCCGCTGCCGACACGCTGCGCTCGCTCCTCGCTTCTTCGGTCACGGCCACGCGCCCCGCGCTCGGAACTGAAGCCCGCACCAACGGCCCGTTTGCTTCCAGCTACCACGCGCGCGTCATGCCCGACTTCATGAACGTTGTGGACGATCCCAGCTTGGCCACTTACAACGGCAAAGGCCTCCTCGGCGACTACGATGTTGACGACGAGGGCGTTCCGGCCCAGGCCGTAAAGCTCGTCGACGCAGGCCGCCTCGACAATTACCTCATCGGCCGCCAGCCCGTCCGCGACTTCCCCCAGTCCAACGGCCATGGCCGCGCGGGCATCACGGGTCCTGCGCATCCCTCGATTGGCGTCCTCAAAATCACCGCGGACAATGGCCTCTCAACTGACGAGCTCAACCAGAAACTTTTGGATATGGCGAAGGACCGCGGCCTGCCGAGCGTCTACTTCGTCCAAACGATGGGGGGCGACCGCACGCCTCGGCTGCTCTACAGAGTCAGTCCCGATGGCAAGCGAGAGCTCGTCCGTGGCGCAGTGCTTGCCGACATCGACGAGCGCGCTCTTCGCTCCAGCATTGAGGCGGCGGGCAAGGATCTCTGGGTCGCTAACTTTTTCGGGGACCCGCCCACGACTGTCCTCGCTCCGGCGCTGCTCTTTGACGATGCCACCGTCCGCCGCGCGAACGCCAAGAATGACAAGCTGCCCTTCTATCCCCCGCCCGACTAATCAAAATCGCGCACGCATGCCCTCCGTGAGCTCGGCGCGCGCCAGCGATCGATCAGCCGAAGTGAAGCTATTAGAGCGGGAGGCTTTCCCAATCCCTCAACTTTTTGTTCCCTCGGTCCCTTGTTCCTTTGGTCCCCGTTTTTTCCACGCCCCCACAATCGCGCCCATCACTACCATGCCGATTAGCCAGAACCCAGTGTTGATGGCAAACAACGCGTAGGTGCGCACTTCGAAAACGTACTCGGTCGCCCATGTTGTGAGTACGAAGCCCAACCAAAGCAGCGCGGCCGCCTTCATGCCGCGCAGCGCCGTCTGTGGCCCAGTCAGTTGCGTCACGCACGAGATCGCCGTGGCAATCAAGGCCGCCGAAATAAGCGCCGTGCCGAATTGCAGCGCCGGATTCACTCCCTGGTTCATCAGCCAGGCTTGCGTGCGCCCAATTCCATCAAGCCAGCTTTGCAGAAAAAACGAGTACCAGGCTGC
>JBEKWT010000449.1:0-2565 GCA_049512795.1 Occallatibacter sp. | reverse complement strand
GCTCTTCTGGGGATTGACGGCCGGGAGCCTGGGACAGGCGGGAACGCCGTTCCTGCACGATGTGGCGCAAACGCAGGTTGCGCCGATGCTCTACGCGATGGCCGGCGGCGCCATCTTCAACGTGGCGAACCTGCTGCTGGTGGCCGCAATCGATGTGGCCGGAATGGCGGTGGCCTTCCCTGTCGGAATCGGATTGGCGCTTGTAATCGGCGCCATTTCAAACTACGTGATCAAGCCGGTGGGCAATCCGCTGCTGCTGTTCAGCGGAGTCGCACTGGTCGTGGTGGCGATCATTCTGGACGCGGCGGCGTACCAGAAGCGCGAGGCAACGGCCAAAGCAACGACAGCCCGCGGCATCGTCATCAGCCTGGCCTGCGGCTTGTTGATGGGCTGCTTTTATCCGTTTGTGGCGCGCGCGTTGAAGGTCGAACCGGGCATGGCCGCTCCTGGCCCCTACGCGGTAACGGCGTTCTTCATGATTGGCGTAGCCATCTCGGCATTCCCTGCAAACTGGCTTCTGATGAAGAAACCGCTGGACGGGAAGGCGCCCGTCGACGGCGCCGGTTACTGGCGCGCGCCTCTCGGCTGGCATCTGGCAGGAGCGCTGGGTGGCGCCATCTGGTGCACGGGCGGCGTGGCGAATTTCCTCGCGTCGGGAGCGCATCTGGTTGGGCCAGCAGTTTCCTATAGCATTGGTCAGGGCGCAACCATGATCTCCGCGTGCTGGGGCGTATTTGTGTGGCGCGAGTTCGCCGGCGCTCCACGACAGGCCAAGGTGTTCCTCGTTCTGATGTTCATCTTCTTCTTAGCTGGGCTGGGCGCCGTGGCGCTGGCTCCCCTATATTGAGATTTTGCATTGAGATTCCGTCATGAGTGACTCGCGCAAGCCAATCGTGATCGTCGGCAGCATCACAATGGATCTGGTCACCCGCACACCGCGGATTCCGGCGATCGGGCAGACGCTGATCGGGACCGGTTTTGAAACGACGCCGGGCGGCAAGGGCGCGAACCAGGCAGTTGCTGCTTCGCGGCTCGGCTATCCCGTGGCGATGGTTGCCAAGATCGGCGACGACGCCTATGGCCCCGCTCTGATCGAAAATCTGAAACGCGCAGGCGTTGAAACAGCGGCGATGTCGCAGGCTCCCGGCTCCTCGGGCCTGGCGCCGATATTCGTTGCCGACGACGGCTCGAACGCCATCGTGGTGGTTCCGGGCGCGAACGGCAAAATGGATCGCGCTGCAGTGGACAAACATGCGGAGCTGATTCGTTCTGCCGGAATGGTCTTGTGCCAGCTCGAGATTCCCATGGACACGCTCAGCTACACGCTCGACCTTTGCGCGCAGGCAGGCGTGCCGGTGATGCTCGACCCCGCGCCGGCGGCGGCGTTGCCAGATGCGGTGTGGGGAAACGTAGCCTGGTTCACACCCAACGAAACCGAGGCCGCGTTCTATGTTGGCGACGGAATTAGTGTTGAAGATAGCGCGGATCGGCTGCTGGCCAAGGGCCTTCGCGGCGTGGCGCTGAAGCGCGGCGCCGACGGGGCGTATGTGGCTGTCGCGGGTGGCAGAGCCGATTGGATCAAGCCGTTCAAGGTCGCCGCGATCGATACCGTTGCCGCCGGCGATTGCTTCAACGGAGCGTTTGCCGTAGCGCTGCTCGAAGGCAAGGATCCGTGGAGCGCTGCACGCTTCGCCAATGCTGCGGCAGCGATTTGCGTCACGCGCAAGGGTGCGGCAGCTTCGATGCCATCGCGCGCCGATGTGGACGAGTTTCTCCGGAAAAACCCGTAAACTGGATGGGTTTGGTCACGATTTCTCGCATCAAATGAAAGAAATGAATTGATCTTGCCCAGTTTCTGCCCGTTGCTCGTTTACTCCGCGAACGGCCTCGGTACGACGAAAGTTTATCGGAGGAATCCCAGGTAACGCCCCAAAAGGAGCTCGCTTGAACCCGGTCCGCACTTCCCTGTTCGCGGCCTTTGCGGTGTGCACGGCTTCCGTTGCCGCGCATTCGCAAGGCAACTACGAGATTCAGGTGTACGGATCGGACACGGTCGCGCCGCGGACCACGATGGTGGAGTTGCACTCGAACTTCACCGCCGACGGGCGCCGCTATTATCTGGACGGTGCGGCGCCCACGAATCACGCCGAACACGAGACGATCGAGATTACGCAGGGGATCAACGGTTGGGCCGAGGTCGGTTTCTATATCTTTACCAGCGAGCAGAGGGGTCTGGGAGTTGATTGGGTCGGGGATCACATTCGCCCGCGGGTGCGGGTGCCCGATAGCTGGCACTGGCCGGTGGGAGTAAGCCTGTCGATGGAGATGGGGTACCAACGCGCGCTCTATTCGCCGGATACGTGGAACTGGGAGATCCGGCCGATCGTGGATAAGACTGCGGGGCGCTGGTACTTTGCCGTGAATCCCGCTCTGGAGCGGACCTGGCATGGGCCCGATGTGAATCTTGGCGTGGATTTCTCACCGGCGGTCAAGATCAGCTACGACTTCACGAAGGTGATCGCTGGCGGCATCGAGTACTACGCGGACTACGGCAGCATCACGAAT
>JBEKWT010000448.1:0-2565 GCA_049512795.1 Occallatibacter sp. | reverse complement strand
CGAAATTTCCCGCTGGCTGGACGTGCCCTGGCAATGCTATAAATCCAGACTTGTGAAACTCGGAAGCCTAACCTTCGCGTTGCGATGGTTTCCCCTGCTCCCGATACCACAAAATTGAACAGATTCTCCAGATCGAGGTGGGAAAAATGGGAATTCTTCTGTGGATTCTGGCCGGCCTGATTGCAGGCTGGCTAACGGGCAAGATCATGAAGGGCTCAGGTTATGGGTTCTTCGTCGATATTATGCTGGGCATTGCCGGAGCGTTGGTGGGCGGGTTTATCGCGAACCACCTTGGATTGGATGCGCACGGTGGATTCATTTACAGCACGCTGATTGCGGTGGGCGGCGCCATCATCCTGGTGGCGATCCTCCGGCTGCTCAAAAGGGCTTGACGGCGCGCGTGACGGCTACCCGCCCTTTCCGCGGCGGCACCGCGGAAGGGGTGGGGCCGAAGGCGATCTTATTCCGAGCTGCCGCTTGGCGATGACTGCGCGGCTGGTGGCACGGCGACCGGCGCAACTGCCGGCGTCACGGGCGGAGTCACGGACGAATCACGAACGAGCACGGCAAAGCGCGGAAATGCGAAGCTGCCCGCAGCGTCGTCGATCACATTCAATTGGCAGATGTACGACCCCGGCTTGAGGCCGCTCAACGGCACGTCTAGTTCGATAGAGACCGCATCGCGCCCGTCCACGTTGATCGACTTGGCCTGCACGATCGATGTTTCGTACACTTTTGTCGATCCCTGAATCAGCTCCAGGCTGCTCAACAGATCGATCGCCGATTTGGCTTCCTTCGGCGCACCTTCGGCGGCCTTTGCGTGCGCCGGATCGTAGATTTCATAGAGCAGATACATTTGCTGATCCTGGCGAAAGACGTGGCTGATGTTGGGCACGTACTCCTCGCCGTTTCGCACCAATGGATCGTCTTTCTTGCTTGGGGTCCGTTGCGACGCCAGCACGATGGAACTCATCTTGAGCGGAGCCTTCTTCAGATCGGGCAGCGAAACATCTGCGATGAACGAGCCCATGCGCCCGGTCTGGTTTTCCCGCACCACGAACTTGAGCTGGTACTTGCCCGGCGGCAGGTTGAAACTGGTGGTGTACTGGATGTTCTTCTGCCGCGCCTCGAGCGATGGATCGAGATTGAGCTTGACCGTATCGCGCACGCGACCGACCGGCCGCTGAGTCTGGTCGATCACCGCGCCGATGATGTCGAGGGTGGCTTTATCCTTGTCGCCGCCCTTCACAAAAGGAATCTGGAAGCCGGGGACAACCAGCGAAACGGGCATGAAGAAGCGATTCTCGTCGAGACGGAAGTACATCGCATCCATGTAAACGGCCATGTCAGTGGCCGGCAGGTCGCTCGCCAACTGATCCTGGAGCTCCTGCTCCCGGTCTTCCTTGCCGGAGTGCTTGAAGTCAGCCGGCGCGTAGTATCCGGGCCGGTACTCGAGCTTTACGCCGGGGCGATCGATTTTGAAGGTCAGCTTGCGGTACTTGCCATCGCGCGCGGGGTTCGTCGAGTGAAAACCAATGGCGTAGTACGCCGAGTTGTCCTTCTGCACCTGCGCAAAGGCCGGCGCAAAATCGTTCGAGTCGAAAAACGCCTTGCCGCCGGTGTCACTGGAAAGAGTGGCCATCACTTCCTGCGTGGCGAAGTTCTGATTCATGCTGTTCGTCAGCGCGCTGCCGTTAAATGCGCCCTGTCCGCGCAAGCTGCCAGTGGAGGCGTCGCCCAATGGCGCAATGGCCTGCAGGCCGCGCGTGTCCACGCTATAGATGGCCAGGTCGGCGCGCACCGCCGCGTTGATCGCGGACCGCAGCGAAGCTTCGTTCTCGATGCCATCGCGCGAGATGCCGCCCGAGAAGTAGAGCAGCGATTTCTTCTCGTTGATTTTGGCGAGCGATTGCGAAATCGAGCGTAGCGCGAAAAGTTCGCGGTCGGTATTCAGGTCGTTGTATTCGCTCTCGTCGGGCGCATAGGCGGTCGTGTCTTCCACTTGATTCGTGTTGGCGTTGGCGCCTTGCGCAAATCCCTGGCCCTCGGTGCCGTTATAGGCGCCCACTTCGTTGATGAGCGCGTTCTTGTCGGCGGTAAAATCCTGGTCGACGTTGAGCGTGTCGCCGAGCGAGACCAGGGCCACGAGATCGGCCGGCTGCATTTTTGTCTTGAGGAAAGCCTGCGCCGCATCAACGCTGCGCTCCAGATCTTCTGGCTGCATCGAGGTCAGGTCAAAGAACATCACGATCAGCCGGTGGTTGCGCAGTTCTTCCGGCTTGGCAACGACGACAGCCTTCGTGCCGGTGGGCCCGGCAGCAAGGCCGCTGACTGTGGCTTCTTTGAGGGGCACGGCCATGTCCACGCTCTCGAAGTCGAAGCTGTCGATCTGCTGTTCCTTGCCGTTCTCGTAGATTTTGAAGTCGCTCTGCTTGAGGCCGGTGATCAACTCGCCGGTCTTCGCGTCGCGCGCCACCACGTTGGTGAGCACGAGTTCGGCGTTTGTCTTGAGGGTGAATCCGCCCTGCGGCGTAGACGAGACCGGGATCGCGATCTGCGGATTTT
>JBEKWT010000447.1:0-2568 GCA_049512795.1 Occallatibacter sp. | reverse complement strand
GACTTCGACCAGCTTGCGTTCAAAGGCAATCCTCTTATCGAAGAGGTCCTTTTCCTTCATAAGCCTTCGCGCACGGTCATCCTGGACGACTTAATCCAGATTCATCCACGAGTGAAGGGTAGGCTTTTTCGAAACGCCTTGTTCAAACTGGAGGGTGTTGAGGCTCCTCAAGGCGGCGTTGGGCTCGATATCCGACTGACATTCATTCATCGCACCTTGGCACGACGGTCGCTCGAAAAGCTGCTTTCGTGGGATTTCGACAAGCTGATCATCGCGCACGGCCCCTGCATCGAGAGAAATGCGAAGCCATTCGTCGAGCGGGCGTTCCGATGGCTCGATCGACCGCGCCGCTCCAATCGCGCCTCTGAATAGTGAACTAACCGGAGCGTGCGAAAGCAGACCGCAGCGTTACTGCGGCTTCGCCGGATGCTTCGCCTGTTCCTCTGCGCGGTCTTCGCTCTCCCGCACACCGGCCTGCATCCCGTCGCCCATTGTGAGCGGTAGCTCCTGCTGCCGCGGCTTGGCGCTCTCATACGCGCGCACCACGCGCTGCACCAGCGGATGGCGCACCACGTCACCGTCGTCAAAGTGGCAAAACACGATGCCTTCCACGCCGTTCAGCACGTTGATCGCGTCCAGCAGCCCCGACTTGCGCGGATTCGGCAAATCGATCTGCGTGATGTCGCCCGTGATCACGGCCTTCGAGTTGTTTCCCATGCGCGTCAGGAACATCTTCATCTGCTCGACGGTCGTGTTCTGCGCCTCGTCCATGATGATGAACGCGTCATTGAGCGTGCGCCCGCGCATGAAGGCCAGCGGCGCAACCTCAATGATGTTTTTTTCCAGCATCTTGTCCACGCGGTCCGGATCGAGCAAGTCGTAGAGCGCGTCGTAAAGCGGGCGCAGATACGGGTCCACCTTCTCCTGCAGCGTGCCCGGCAAAAATCCCAGTCGCTCTCCCGCCTCCACAGCCGGCCTCACCAGCACGATCCGCCCGATGCGCTTGGCGTTGAACGCCGCCACGGCCATCGCCACTGCGAGATAAGTTTTGCCCGTGCCCGCCGGCCCGACGCTGAAAACCATGTCGCTCTGTTCGATCGCCTCCACGTACCGCCGCTGGTTGATCGAGCGCGGCTGCACAGTGCGCTTAATCCCGACCGACCGCTGCTTGCCGGCTTCGGCCACCGAGCGCAGCGTCGCCGCTTGATCTGCCACCACCAGCCGCAGCATTCCGTTCAGTTCGCCATTGTGCGGGTTAATGCCCTGGCGGCGCAGCGTCTCAAAATCCTCAAAGATACGTTGCACGCGCGCCACGCCCGCCTCCGGGCCTTCCACATGCACGGCGTCGGAGCGCAGGTCGATGTGCACGCCAAGCGAGTCTTCCATCAGCCTGAGGTTTTCATCGCGGGTCCCAAAAAGGGGCTCAAGGTTGGGTGTGATCTCCAGGGCGATCTTCAAAGGGTTTTGCGTCCTCCGGAACTGTTCTTTAAGGTTGTCCGGCAACGGTCCCGCAGGGCTGCTCCCGGAGGGTCTGTAATCAAGTTATCGGCGACGGGCGCCACGTTGATCCGCGTCACGACCGCCAGAATCGGCCGCTTTAGCGGCCAATTGCGCCTCCGCACGTCCCGGCAGGGCGCTTTAAGGCAAACGGCTGATTTTCGAGGGTGTCTCAGAACGCGAGGCAAATCCAGGCCGTGCTTCCTGGCCGCCTTGCTGATCCGCGTGTTGGAGTCGCGTACCAAATCCGGTATTGCGAGAGTAGCTCTACTCGCGTGGCGCGTCAACCGGCGCTCCATTACTTTTGATGCAGCGGTTGTCTCGGGAGATACCTCTGAAGTCACCGTTTAAGGTCACCCCTTCAGTTTCAAGCGCTCCAGATTCATTTTGAATAACACCGGCCGCGGTGTAGCGTCGGTCTCAAACCGGGGTGGGAGACCGGGGTCCCCAACGACAGGTCTTCGTCGTTGGGGTGGAAGGCCCGCACCCTGCTGCCTCCGCCGCGCCATCCTATACACTTCTCTCAATCTCAAGCCGCGCCGGGAAGCCCACCCGAGGAAGCATATTGCAGTCCGCACTCTATATCGTCGTTCTCGTTTCCATCGCCGCGGCGCTGCTGGCCGTGGCCGTCTTCCGCACCCTCCGCGTCAAAACCAAGGCCGACTACCTGGTCGCCGGCCGCTCGCTCCCCGCCATTGTTCTCGTCCTCACTCTGCTCACCTCGTGGATCGGCGCTGGCTCGCTCTTTGCCGGCGCTGAGAACGCCTACAAAAACGGCTTTGCCGCGCTCTGGCAGCCGGCGGGCGGCTGGCTGGGGCTTTTGCTCATCTACTTTATTGCGCCGCGTGCGCGCAAATTCGCCCAGTTCACGCTGCCCGACCTCCTCGAGGCGCGCTATAACCAAGCGGCCCGCGTGCTCGGCACCATCGCCATCCTCTTCGCCTACGTGGCCATCACCAGCTACCAGTTCAAGGGCGGCGGCAACGTCCTGCATCTCATCTTTCCCGATTCCGTCACGCCGGAGCTGGGCACGTACATCATTGCCGCCTTCGTCATCGTCACCACGGCTTT
>JBEKWT010000446.1:0-2572 GCA_049512795.1 Occallatibacter sp. | reverse complement strand
GTCGAGGGGCTCTTCGCGCTCCACTACAAGGAACTGCTCCCCCACTACCACCTGCGCGTGTATGTGGACACTCCCGACGCTCTGTGCTTCGAGCGGCGGCTGAAGCGCGACATCGAAGAGCGTGGACGCACACCCGAATTGGTGCGCGAGCAGTACGACCGGACGGTGCGGCCAACCAGCGTGGCGTACGTGCGGCCTTCCGCGGCGAACGCCGACCTGGTCGTCGACGGCACGGGAGCGCTCGACTGGAAAGTGGAGCGGGTGATGACGGAGATGCGCCAGCGCGGGCTGCTGACGGCAGCGGAATAAAACGCAGAATCAGGCGCCGCCGGTTGTCAGGGGAATGTGGGAAGGGCGCAACAGAGAATCGCCACCGCCTCCGCCGACCTGCGTCGACGTCCGCCGAAATACCTCAAAGCTATTCTTGCCCTTTTCTTTGGCCGCATACATGGCTTCGTCGGCACATTGCATCAACGTCTCCAGATCGCTGCCCGCTTCAGGATAGGTGACGACGCCAACGCTGACCGTGATGACTGCATGCGTGTGATCGATCTGATAAGGAAGGCCGACGGCAGCAACGATTTTGGCGGCGATGGATTCGGCTTCAGCGGGAATGCGCAGGTCGGGAAGCAGGACGATGAACTCATCCCCGCCGATGCGAGCCACGGTGTCGGTCGAGCGGACGCAGTCGCAGAGGCGTTCGGCTAATTTGCAGAGCAATTTGTCGCCGGCCTGATGGCCGAGTGCGTCGTTGACAATCTTGAACTCGTCGGCATCGACCATGAGCAGGCCCAGGCAGGTTTGAAAGCGAACGGCGCGCTTGAGCGAGGTTTGACAGCGGTCGTTCAAGAGAAGGCGATTGGGCAGGCCGGTGAGCGCGTCGTGCTCCGACAGGTGACGGAGGCGCTCCTCGCTGCCGCGAAGGGCGCGCGTCTGCAGCGCCACGCGGTGGCGAAGGACGACGATCCAGGCAAAGGAGGCGAGAACCAGGAGGCCGACGACATAAAAGCACTCCAGCGCGTGCTCTGAGGTCCACCAGGTCGGCGCATGGAGAACAGAAATGTCGTCGATCGAGCGCAACAGGAGGTGCACCGACTCGGCCTTTACCGTGCCGTCACCTAAATTGGTGCTGAGGGAATCAACCTGCACATTACTGACGCCGGTGATGCGCACGAGGCTGCCATCCTTCCATGGAAGCACGGCGCCGAGAGGAACATTCGTGGGCAGAATTGCGGGAATGAGCACGCCGCCGGCACGCAGCATCACCGTGGGATCGGCAGCGGCATCGTCGCGGCCAATCAGCTCGGCATCGATCTGGACCAGCTTGCCGTCGAGATCGCCCTTCACCGCCTGATCTGGTGTGATGGCGATGGGCGGCGGAGGCGAGCCGTTTCCGGCGGCGGCGCGAAAGATTGCGTCTTCAAGGGAGGGCTTGAACAGGTTGACGGCGGGAAATCCGACGACGTCGACAAAAGTGCCCTCCGAGACGCGGGCCTGCTGCGTGGTCTGCATGCAGATGCCGGCCTTCGAGTCCTGAATGCAGAGCATGCGCCCTGGCCAGTCCAGCGTGACCTTGCCTTGCACGTGGACTCGGTGCAGGAGTCCCGGATCGGGCGAGTACCGGAGCAGCTCCGTGATCGGAACCGCCGGCGCCGCGAAAGGGTCGCGCGGCGCTGCCTGAACCACCTCGACCTCGCGGAGCGTTGGGAACATCACACGCACGCCAAGCAATTGGTCCTGCTGGTTGAACACCGCGCCGGCATTGCCCTGGATGCGGACCAGCGAATCGACCAGCGATTCGTAGTTAACCCCGGCCTCTCGAACGGCGACTGCTGTGAGCGACCCATCGTTCGCGGCGATGCCGAGTACCACATTATTCGGTCCCAGATGCGCGGAGCGGACTCGGCCTTCGATCTCGACCCACTGCGCGTCGAAGGCGCCGCTCAGCAACTGCGCCAAGGTTACGTTGGGAGGGTTCAGAGGCAGGTGCGACTGTTCAAGAGCCCGCACTCTCATTCCCAGCACAACAGGCGAATAATCTCCCCGCCCGCTTACTCCGTTGATTTCGACGAGCGTGCCGGCCTGAATCGGAAGAATGGGGCGCACGGGAACGGAGACGAAAACGCAGCCGGTCGCATCATGAACAAAGAGCGCACCTTGCCTGGAGTCGATGTGGGGATCGTAATAGGTGACGACCGCGCGCAATCGGACGGGATGGGCGCGAGCGGCCTCGTCGGGCGCCAGGATGTGCACCTCTCGTGTCGTTGTGAGAGTGCGCAGCGGTTGTGAGGATCTGGATGAGAGCTGAGCGCCAGCCGTCAGGCAGGGCGCAGCGAGCGCGACCCACAGCACAAACACGCGCCGGACCCGCATCCGATTCCTCCCCCGGAACCATTTCACTTGGCCCCGCACAACAGCGCACACTAACCCGCCCGCGAAACTAAAGCAATAGCGTCAATGCCAGAAATGCCATCGATCATTATGGCCCTTAACATGAGAAACCGACAGATTACCAGCTCGATCCGGTAGAGTGGCAGAATTCACACGAGCCGGAAGAAAGAATTTCAAATTA
>JBEKWT010000445.1:0-2584 GCA_049512795.1 Occallatibacter sp. | reverse complement strand
AAAACTACGGGCGCCTCGAATCGTATGCCTACTGCCGCCGCACTTCGTTTGGAGATCGAGCACGCGTTGGAACGCAAATTTCCCGCGGCGCTGACGCCTGCGCCGCGCGCGATCGACGAGGTTGCGGCGACGGGAATTCGGGCGGTCGACGAGCTATTGCATGGCGGGCTGCCGGTAGGGGCGATCAGCGAGCTGACAGGAGCAGCGTCGTCAGGGCGGACGAGCCTGGCGCTCCAGTTTGTAGCGCAGCGGACGGCAGAGGAGCGGGCATGCGCGTGGGTAGACGTGTCGGACGCGTTCGATCCGGAGTCGGCCGCGGCGAATGGGGTGCGGCTGAAGCAACTGCTGTGGATGCGGTGTGGAAGCAGGGACCAAGCCACCCCATCGGGCACAAATCGCCCGCTGGGGACCCCGGCAGGGACCAAGGGAACAAGGGAACAAGGAACCCCTTCGGGCACAAATTGCGAAGGGAACGAGGGCGCTAGAGCCCACCCTTCGCGCGATCAGACGGTGCGAAAGGGTGGGGCAAACCCACGGTGGGTGAGCTCCGCATGGGCGCGATTGGACCAGGGGTTGCGGGCGACGGACCTGTTGCTGCAGGCCGGAGCGTTTGCTGTGATTGTGATGGACCTGGGCGATATAGCGCCAGAGCAAGCGAGCAGGATTCCGCTGGCGACATGGTTCCGGTACAGGCAGGCGGCGGAGAGGACGCAGTGCAGCCTGGTTGTTGTCGGCGCGCGGGGGTATGCAAAGTCGGCAGCGGCGGTGGTTCTGGAGTGCTCGGCGCGGAACGCGGAGCATGCGGGCGGGACGGTGCTGCGCGGCTTCGAGTTTGCGGTGCGGCGCGAGAGAGAGCGGTCAGCTCCGATCGAGATCACGACACGCAAGCCGCCGGCCGCGACCTGGCAGGCAAACGCGGCGTGGGATGCGGAGAGACGCGCATGAGCCTGTATTTGTGCGCATGGGCGGTGGAGTTTCCAGCGCAGGCACTGCTGCGCCTGCGGACGGACTGGCAGACGGAGCCGGCGGTGGTGCTGGATGGACGCGCCCCCGAGGAGTGGGTCTGCTCGCTGAACCGGCTGGCCGAGAGGAGGGGCGCGGCGGTGGGGATGACGCGGCTCGAAGCCGAAAGCATGCAAGGGCTGCGGCTGCTGAAGCGCTCGGCGGAGAGCGAGACGGCGGCGCGGGCGGTGATGCTCGAGTGTGCGACGAAGTTTTCTCCGCGGATTCAAGAAACGGGCACAGCGGAGGCGTGCGGCGCGGGATTGAATGAGGCAGGCACGATCGAGGTGTGCAGTGGGACGGCGTGCGCTTTTGTGCTGGACATTACGGGCACGGAGCGGCTGTTTGGGCCGCCGGCACAGTTGGCGGAGCGGCTGAGGGAGGAGCTGGCCGGGGCGGGGTTTCGCGCGGCGATTGCGGTGAGCGCGAATTTCGATACAACGCGGATGAAAGCAGCGAGCATGCGCGGGATCGCGGTCATTCCCGAAGGCGCGGAGGCGGAGGCGCTTGCGAAGCTCCCGATTGCTGCATTGGGGCTGGATGAAGAGTATGCGGCGACCTTCGCGCTATGGGGCATTGGCACGCTGGGAGAGCTGGCGGCGCTGCCCGAGGCGGAGCTGGTGGCGCGGATGGGTCCGAAGGCGCGCGTGTGGCGGGCGCTGGCGCGCGGCGAGGCGGAGCATGCGTTCGAACCGATCGAGACTGAGTTTGCGCTCGAAGAGTTTTGCGAGTTCGAGACGCCGGTGGAGCAGATCGATTCCCTGCTGTTTGTGGGCGCGCGGATGATCGATTGCCTGGCGACGCGGGCTGCGGGACGGGCGTTGGCGCTGCGTTCGCTGACTGTCGAGATGGGACTGGAGGGCGGTGGGACGCATGGTTGCGCGATCCGGCCGGCGGTGCCGACCATTGACCGGAAATTTCTGCTCAAGCTGCTGCAACTGGAGATTGGAGCGCATCCGCCGCAGTCGGCTGTGGTTCGGCTCGCGTTGCGGGCGGAAGCGGGAGTGCAGAGCAAGGTGCAGCTAGGATTGTTTGCGCCGCAGACGCCGGAGCCCTCGCGGCTGGATGTGACGCTGGCGCGATTGCGGGCGATGGTGGGCGAGGAGCGCGTGGGGTCGCCGGTGCTCGAGGATACGCATCGCGCGGATGGATTCCGGATGGAGGGATTTGCTATCCCCGGTCCCCAAATGCGAGGGACAGGGAGCACCCGCACCCATAAGCGCTCATGCACAGACGCTGGTTCCTATCCCACCCAAGCGGAGCTTGGATGGGGCGCCCCGCGGATGGCGTTGCGGCGGGTGCGTCCGGCGCGGGCAGTGCGCGTGACGGTGCGCGCAGCGAAGCCGGCGGTTTTTCGCGATCAGGAAAATTCTTACGAGATTGCGGCGGCGTACGGGCCGTGGAGGATGAGCGGTTGCTGGTGGGCAATGGAGGCGTGGGACACGGAGGAGTGGGATGTGCTGGCGGCAATGAACGGCGGCCGATCGGTGGCGTGCCTGCTGACGCGCGACCGCGCACGGAATGCGTGGCGGCTGGAGGCGTTTTACGACTGACCAGAGCATCAATATTCCGAATACGCACT
>JBEKWT010000444.1:0-2625 GCA_049512795.1 Occallatibacter sp. | reverse complement strand
GTGGCAACAAAATCTGCCCCAGCCAGCGGCGAAGAAAACATCTTTCGCGCCGACGGCAGCTACTTTCCTTCCGAATATGCTCTCACTCCTATCCGCGCGCACGGCCGTGTTTCGGGCTCAGTGCTGAGCTTTCGTGACATCAGCCAGCGTTATGCCCTCGACCGGATGAAGGACGAGTTCATCTCCACGGTGAGCCACGAGCTGCGCACCCCGCTCACTTCCATCCGCGGAGCGCTGGGCTTGCTCAGCTCGGGCATCCTCGGCGAGGCCAACGAAAAGGCCACGAATCTGCTGCGCATCGCCCTCACCAATTCCGACCGGCTGGTCAGGCTGATCAACGACATCCTCGATCTGGAGCGGATCCAGAGCGGGCGCGAGCCGCTTGCCTTCCGCAGCGTGCAACTAGCCGACGTTGTGACGCAGGCCATCGAAGATATGCAGCCAATGGCCGACGCTGCGGGCGTGCAGTTGATTCATGACTCCACCAAGGTGGAGATTTCCGCCGACTCCGACCGCCTGCTGCAAGTGATAACCAACTTGCTCTCAAATGCCGTCAAGTTCTCGCCGCCGAACTCACCGGTGAGTGTGATGCTGCGCCCGGGCGTGACCGGCGTGATTCTTTCCGTCATCGATCATGGACGCGGAATTCCCGCCGACAAGCTGGAGGCGATCTTCGGCCGCTTCCAGCAGGTGGACGCATCCGACTCGCGGCAAAAGGGCGGCACCGGCCTCGGACTGGCTATCTGCCGAACCATCGTGTTGCAGCACACGGGCCGCATCTGGGCCGAGCGCAATCCAGTGCGCGGTTCCACCTTCCGCATCTTTCTGCCCTATCATCCCGCTCCCGCGGCCGTTGCGGGCGGGACGGAGATTGAACCCGGCCACGGCACCGTTGTCCTGGCCGATGCCAACGCGGATTCGCGCCCGCGGATCGCGGCGCAACTAGCGCGGCATGGCTACTCCGTGGTGCAGGCGGCCACGGTGCAGCAGACCTTGTCCGCGGCGCGCAATGATCCGCAAGCCATTCTTCTCGATACTGCGTTGGACGGCATGAATGGCTGGGAGATTCTGCCGCTCCTGCGCCGGATGGATGCATCCGCGCGTACGCCTGTAGTTTTGTTGAGCGTGGATGATCCGGAGAATCCACGCGAGCTGCCCGCGGGCGCCGATGGATGGGTCCACAAGCCGCCCAGCGAAGATGCTCTGCTCACTGAACTGGCGCGCGTGCTTTGCGGCAACGGAGAAAAGGCGCGCATCCTCATCGTGGAGGATGACCACGATCTGGCGAATGTCATCAGCGAAGTCTTCGCGCGCGACAGCATCCAGGTGGAAACCGCGCATTCGCTTGAGGAGACGATCGAGGCCTGCTCGGCGTTCCAGCCGCACCTGATGTTGCTCGATATCGGGCTTCCCGACGGAGACGGCTTTAATGTCGCGGATTGGCTGCGCCAGCACGAGAACCTTGCCCAACTGCCGCTGGTGGTTTACTCCGGCCGCGAGCTCTCAGCGGAACAGCGAAGCCAGCTCACCCTCGGCCCAACCTATTTCCTGGCCAAGACGCGCGTGCAGCCGCAGCAACTGGAGGCTCTGGTGCTGACCATGCTGCGTTCTTCGCGTACGACTGAAGAGGCCCCGCTGCCTGAATCGGCGGTACCCAATCCATAAACTAAGAACACCGACGGGCGCCATCGGCTACGCTGCGGCGGCGCTTGAGAATAGAATGTGAGGAAATTCCGCCGTGGGCCGCAAGATTCTGATCATCGACGATGAAGAAGACATTCGCGAGGTAGCCTCGCTGAGCCTGGAAACCGTGGCCGGCTGGGAAGTGATCAAAGCCAGCTCAGGAGCGCAGGGCGTGGCGCGCGCCGCCGAGCACCGCCCCGATGCGATTCTGCTGGACGTGATGATGCCGGGGATGGACGGTCCTGACACGTTTCGAGAGCTGCGCAGGAATCCGGCCACGGCCGGCATTCCGGTACTGCTGCTAACCGCTAAAGTGCAGGGCTCGGATCAGCGGCGATTTGCCGGCCTCGGCGTCGAGGCTGTGCTCTTCAAACCCTTCGATCCGCTCACGCTCTCGGCGCAGATTTCGCGCGCGCTGGGCTGGAAGTAACCGCTGGTTCCGATGAAGACTTCGGCTCAATCCGAGATTCCCCCGGACGCGGCCATTCGAGAAGCGATGGACCGGCTCTGGGTGAGATTTCTGCCGGAAATCCGCGAGCGCGTTGCGACTCTGGAAGCCGCCGCCGCAGCCGTAACCGCGAAGACGCTTAACGAACCGGGGCGCGAAGCCGCACAAGCGGCCGCGCACAAACTCGCCGGCGTGCTGGGCACATTCAATCTGACGCGCGGAACCGATGTAGCCCGCGAGCTCGAACTGGCGTTCTCCTCACCTTCTGCTCCCAGTGCTTCTTCCGGCAAGCATCTCGCCTCTCTCGCCGCCGAGCTGCGCGCCATGATCGAAAATCGCAAATCGGGGATCGAGAGCCGCAAATCGAACAGTTGACGCCCGAACCGTTACACTCATCAGCAGTGATTCCGCACGATCCATTCGCGTCAGAAAACGACGAGACGCCGCAACTGGGCCTCCGCTTTGAAGAGCCGCGCCCCTCGCGCCGCATCTGG
>JBEKWT010000443.1:0-2629 GCA_049512795.1 Occallatibacter sp. | reverse complement strand
ACCGGAACGGCGATGCAGCGCAGGCCTTCCTCAAGCTCCTCGTCGTCGACCGCGTAGCCGCGGCGGCGCGTCTTGTCGAGCTCGACGCGCAGTGCTTCGACTGTTGAAATGGTGCGGTTCGTCATCCGCTCGAAACGGATGCGGCGAATAATGTCTGCAGCGCGCTCCGGCGGCAGGAAAGCGAGAATCGCCTTGCCCACTGAAGTGCAGTGCACAGGGTTGCTGGCGCCGATGCGCGTAATCATGCGCACCGAGCGCGTGGGCTCAATTTTGTCGATGTAAATCACGCGCGCCGCCTCGAGCAGCGCCAGGTGCGCCGTCTCCTCGGTCTCGCTGACCAGCCTGCGCAGGTGCGGCTGCGCGCGGTCGCGCAGATCATATTGTTCAATCGCCCGGTTGCCGAAGTCGAAAAGCCGCAGCCCCAGCCGGAATTTGCCGTTCGTGGTGCGCTCCACCATGCGGTGCCGCTCCAGAACCATCAGGAAACGATGCGCCGTGCTCTTGTGCAACTGCAGCGAGGCCGCCACCTGCGCCAGGCCGAGTGGCGTCTCGCTCTCGCCAAGCAGATCAAGAACGGCAAAAGCGCGGTCGAGAGCCTGAACTTTGTAGGTGCCTTGGGGAATCGCGTCTCGCATGTTGATCCTTTGTTCCAAGCTTTGGGTCCATCTCTAGCTTCTCATATGATGGGACGCGGGTCAACAGGTGAAACGCTTGTCCGTACCCCGCGTTTTGCCGCTTTCACGGGCCTTCGTCCTCTGCATGGAAGATCGCGCAGCACCCACAAACCCCAACCAGCCCCAACCGGCTCCAACGGGCATTGACCGAAAACTGCCTGCCCGCGAAGAATGGAAAGAACCGCACTACCATCCCGGCAAAATCAGGAAATGAAATGGACAAGGGAAGGCTCGGAGTTCTCGTCTTCATCTCTTTCGCTTCAGGCTGCATGTATGGCCAGGCAGCCGCCCAGCCGGTTTGGGTTGTTCACCAATCGCCCGACGAGTCCGGCGTTTATTACGCCGGCCCTGAAGTCTCAGCGCCCCGGCTCGTCAGCGTGATGCCTGCGGCCTATCCCGGCTACGACTACGGGAAAGACCGCGAGGGGATGACTGTGCTCGCAATGGTCATCGGAGCCGATGGAGTTCCCAGCCATATTCAGCTCCTTCATTCTCATGGCGACGAGTTCGACCAGGCTGCTATTGCCGCCGTGCAGCAGTCGGTATTCGAGCCGGGAAAGCTTCAAGGCAAGCCCGTGCCAGTCTGGATCGATGTGCGCGTGGTCTACCGTGCAAACCGGGCCCAGGCGCTGCCTGAAGTCATCATCACGGAGCGAGACCTGGCGCCGCCTGCCGAGTCCTTTTTTGAAGACAAGCACCATCGCCCCGCTGATTACACGCCGCCGGTTCTCATCCACACTGTCGACGCCGGCTTCGCCGATCCGTTTATTCGCAACCCGATTGTGCAGGTGGCAATCGTAACGGTGACCGTAGGGGCCGACGGATTGCCGAAGGCCGTCCAGGTCCGGCGAGGCCTCGGATTTGGTCTCGACGAGAAGGCCATCGCAGCCGTCTGGCACTATCGTTTTCTGCCCGCTACAAAAAGAGGCAAGCCTATCGAAGAGCGCGTTGAAGTGACGGTCGGATTCGCAAACCTCTAATCCGCGCTGCGGGAAGAAAGCCTACACTTCAGCTTCTTCCACCTCGCCGCCCTCACCCGGCGCAAGAAACAGATTCGCTTCAAGGCCGTGCTGGCGCGTGTAGAGATCGAAGTAGCGTCCGCGCAGCGCAAACAGCTCTGCGTGATTGCCCCGCTCAACGATGCGGCCCTGCTCGACGACGAGAATCTGGTCGGCGCGGCGAATCGTCGACAGGCGATGGGCGATGACGAACGTTGTGCGGCCGTGCATCAGCTCGGCAAGCCCACCCTGGATCATCGCCTCCGATTCGGAATCGAGCGAGCTGGTGGCTTCGTCGAGGATGAGGATGCGCGGCTCGGCCAGGAGAGCCCTGGCAATGGAAAGCCGTTGGCGCTGCCCGCCCGAGAGCTTTACCCCGCGCTCGCCCACGATCGTGTCATAGGCTTCAGGGAAGCGCTCGGCAAACTCATCGACGCACGCCGTGCGGCAGGCAAATTGAAACTGCTCCTCGGTCGCGCCGGGCCGCGAGAACATGATGTTTTCGCGAATGGTGCCATCGAAGAGAAATGACTCCTGCAGAACCACGCCCAGTTGCGAGCGGTAGGTGTTCAGATCCACGGTCGCGAGGTCGATATCGTCGATCAGCACCTGGCCTTTTACCGGCGTGTGAAAGGCGCAGAGCAGGCTGATGATCGTCGACTTGCCCGAGCCCGACGAGCCCACCAGCGCGGTCACCGACCCGGGATCGGCGCGGAAACTCACGTCGTGCAGCACCGGCTTCTCCGGCGTGTACGCGAAATCCACATGCTCGAACCGCACAGCGCCGCTAATCTCGCCCAGCTTGACAACGCGCCCCGAATCCGCGAACTCATCTTTTTCGGAAAGAATCTCCATGGTGCGATCGATCCCCGCCACCGCCTCGGTGAGTTGCGTGCCGATATTCACCACTTGGATCACCGGCGCGATCATGAATGCAAGAAACATTGTGTACTGAAT
>JBEKWT010000442.1:0-2636 GCA_049512795.1 Occallatibacter sp. | reverse complement strand
ACGCTCAGCCCGAAGTCGTGCAGAGCTGGCTTGTCGTCCTGAAGCTCTTCCAGGCGCAGGCGCACCCAGCGCGGCAGGTCGGCGCCGCAGCCCGAGCAGAAGCGCATGGTGTTGGCGAAGCTGGTGATGGGCATGATTCCGGGAACGATGGGGATTTTGATCCCCGCCTTCTCGCACCGCTCCATGAAATCGAAGTACACATCGGCGTTGTAGAAGAGCTGGGTCAGCGCGGCATCCGCGCCCGCTTCCACCTTGCGCCGGAAGTATTCGAAGTCCTCGCTCGGCTTTGCAGCCTGGGGGTGCATCTCAGGATAGGCAGCCACTTCAATCTTGAATCCGTCGCCGTGCTCTTTGCGGATGAAGCTCACCAGCTCGTTGGCGTACTGAAACTCGCCCGGCGCGGCGGCGCTCATCGCCGTCGCGGGCAGATCGCCGCGCAATGCCACAATGCGCTTCACGCCGGCCTCGCGGTAGCGCCGCAGTTGCGCCGCCACATGGGCGCGCGTCGAGCCAACACAGGTGAGATGCGGTGCGGCGTCAATGCCGGTCAATCGAATCACCGACATGATGGTCTCGTAGGTCCCCTCCTGCGTAGAACCTCCAGCCCCATAGGTGACCGAGAAATAGTCCGGCTTGACTTCGGCGAGTCGCGCAATCACCGCGGGCAACTTATCGGCAGCCTCAGGCGTGCGCGGTGGACCTAACTCGAACGAAAAACTGAGCGGTGAATTCATAAGTAGATTACCTGCTCATTGCAGGCCTGAAAGTGAAACCCCATCCTCTCTCACAACGTGCGCGAAAAGGGATGGGGCAGAAAGATTGTTGCCGATCACTGATCACTTTTCACTGACCACTAGTACCTGTAGTTCTCCGCCTTGTACGGCCCTTCCACCGGCACGCCGATGTAGTCCGCCTGCTTTTTTGTGAGCTTGGTCAGCTTCACGCCGATCTTCTCCAGATGCAGCCGCGCCACTTCCTCGTCCAGTTTCTTGGGCAGCACGTAGACGTTCACCTTGTAGCTGTCGCGGTTCTTCCACAAGTCGATCTGCGCCAGCGTCTGGTTGGCAAAGCTGTTCGACATCACAAAGCTGGGATGGCCCGTCGCGCAGCCCAGGTTCACCAGGCGCCCTTCGGCCAGGATGAAGATCGAGTGCCCGTCGGGGAACGTGTACTTATCCACCTGCGGCTTGATGTTGATTCTTGTCACGCCCTTCGCCTCGTTCAACCTGTCGATCTGGATCTCATTATCGAAGTGGCCGATGTTGCAGACGATCGCCTGGTCCTTCATCTTCTCCATGTGCTCGAGCGTGATGATGTCGGTGTTACCGGTGCAGGTGACGTAAATGTCACCGCGGCCCAGGGTGTCCTCGACAGTGGTGACTTCGAAGCCTTCCATGGCGGCTTGCAGAGCGTTGATGGGGTCGATTTCGGTGACGATGACGCGCGCGCCCATGCCGCGGAGAGAATGCGCCGAGCCCTTGCCGACGTCGCCGTATCCGCAAACCACGGCGATTTTGCCGGCCACCATGACGTCGGTGGCGCGCTTGATGCCGTCGGCCAGCGATTCGCGGCAGCCGTAGAGGTTATCGAACTTGGACTTGGTGACCGAGTCGTTGACGTTGATGGCGGGGACGAGCAGCGCGCCGGCTTCGTGCATTTTGTAGAGGCGATGCACGCCGGTGGTGGTCTCTTCGGAGACGCCGCGCCATTCCTTCACCACGTTGTGCCAGTGCCGCGGATTCTCGGCGTAGACCTTCTTGAGGAGGTCCTTGATTACGTCTTCCTCGTGCGCGGAAGACGGAGTGTTGACCCAGTCGCTGCCGTTTTCGAGCTCGTACCCTTTATGGATGAGGAGCGTGGCGTCGCCGCCGTCGTCCACGATGAGCTGCGGCCCCTTGCCATCGGGATGAGAGAGCGCCTGCCAGGTGCACCACCAATAATCTTCCAGCGATTCGCCCTTCCACGCGAACACCGGAACGCCGGCGGCAGCGATGGCGGCGGCGGCGTGGTCCTGCGTGGAGAAGATGTTGCAGCTGGCCCAGCGCACGGAGGCGCCGAGGTCGGCCAGGGTCTCGATGAGGACCGCGGTCTGGATGGTCATGTGGAGCGAGCCGGTGACGCGCACGCCGGCCAACGGCTTTTCGGCGGCGTATTTGCGGCGAATGGCCATCAGGCCGGGCATTTCGTACTCGGCGATGGAGATTTCCTTGCGGCCCCAATCGGCGAGCGACAGGTCGGCGACTTTAAAGTCCGTCTGGTTCAGTATGGCGGTACCCATATGCTTTCTCTCTTCCTCGTATCAAGAAATCTTGATACATTGATATTAGAGGATTCCAGTCGATGGCGTCAATCCTAAAATCGCTGCGTCTGGCGGCCGACCCCAGCCGGCTGCGGCTGCTGCTGCTGCTGGAGCGCGAAGAACTCTCCGTGGCGGAGCTGCAAGATATTCTGTCGCAAGGACAAAGCCGCATTTCCACGCATCTGGCGCAGTTGAAGCAGGCGGGTCTGGTGGACGACCGGCGGGAGGGAAAAAACTCGTACTACCGCCTGACGGCGCCGGCGGAGCTGATGAATTTATTACGCACGGCGGCCGGCGAGGTGCCGGAAGCGGCGGACGACCAGCAGGCGCTGCGGCT
>JBEKWT010000441.1:0-2638 GCA_049512795.1 Occallatibacter sp. | reverse complement strand
AGACAGCGACGAAAAGCGGCTGTTTGAGCGGCTCATCACCGTCAGCGGAGTGGGTCCGAAGCTGGCCATCAAAATCCTGAGCGGCCTTAACTCGGAACGTGTGATCCAGGCCATTCGCGGGCAGGATCACGCGCAGCTCACCCACATTCCCGGCGTGGGCAAAAAGCTGGCCGAGCGCCTGGTGGTCGAGCTCAAAGACAAGCTCGATGACTTTGCTGTTGCGCCCGCACAGCCGTCCGCGCAGGGACCGGCCGTCGACGACGTGCTCTCCGCCCTGACCAACCTGGGCTACCAGCGCGCAGCTTCGGAGAAGGCCATCGAGCAGGCGATCGCGAAAGACAAAGCGCTCGCCGCGGATTTCGACGGGCTGTTCCGCAGCGCGCTCAAGATCATCCGGTAGACTGTCTTGGTTATGCCTCGCTCCGCAAAAACCGCGCCCGTACCAGAGCCTTCCGCTACAAACAACCTTCGCAATTGAGGGGGAGAATACCCGCAATGAGATTCCGAACGCTGGCCTGCTCCATCGCCTTGCCCCTTGCATTCCTGCCTGCGGCCTTCGGTGCTGTGACTCCATATCCTGCGTGGCCGGGCGCGGCGTCCAGCCTCGCTTACAAGGTCACGGTCGATGGCCAGCCGGTGTTTGTGCATCGCTTACCAACCTATAACCAGTTCCAATGGATGGATCATGCCAGTTTCTCCATGACCGGCAAGGTGCATGTAACCGTCACCTCGCTGGTGAACGAGCGCAATGTGGTTACCTGTTTCATCCGTCCGCTGGCCTATGGAATTCATCCCGTCATCCAGGGAAACACGGTCAGTTTCGATCTCGATCAGCCGCGCTATCTCGTCCTCTTCTTCAACGAGGAGCCGACGTTTCAGAGCCCGGGGCTGCTGCTTTTTGCAGAACCCGAAGAGAAGAATCCGCCAAGACCCGGCGACCCCGACGTGGTCAACATTCTCGACTATAAGGTCGACAACACCGGCAAGACCCTCGAAACGGAAACCATCAATCGAGCCATCCGCGACGTTTCCGCACGGCAGAGTGGAGGCGTGCTCTTCTTTCCCGCAGGCGCTTACCTGACGGGAACCATTCTGATGCAGAGCAATGTGCGGCTCTATCTCGATGCCGGCGCGGTCATTCGCGGCTCGCGTAGAAATGCCGACTACGCTTCGCCGCCGATGCCCACCGGAGCCAGGCCGCTCCGCGCCCTGTTTGTGTTTAACAACGTTGAGAACGCCGGCATCGCGGGCCGAGGCGCAGTCGATATGGAAGGCTATCCCTGGCTGTGGCACGACTTTCAGCCAGACGCCGGCGATGGACAATCGCGATCGGAAGAGGGCCTCGTCAACGATCCGCATGGAACCGGCGTCAAGGGCTACATCGTCAACCACTGCAAAAACATCACCTTTGAAGGGCTGCTGCTGCTTCGCTCGGCCTACTGGACCGTCACCGTCAGCGATACCGAGAACTTCACGGCGAGAAACATCAAAATCGTCAACCGCAAGCAGCAGTACCACGACGACGCATTTGACTTCACCGGAAACAGCAAGCACCTTCTGGTGGAGAACAGCTTCGCCATGACAATGGACGACACCTTTGCCTTTTACGGCGGCAAGCGCTCCACCATCGAAGACGTGGTGGTGAAGAATTTTGTGAATTACACCTACACCTCGGCGCTGGCGATCGGCTACGGCGGCGCGCCCAACATCCGTCACCTGCGTTTTGAAGACGTGCACTTCGTCGCCAACCAAAACAAATTCGCCATCTGGATTCAGCTTAGCCCCGCGTACTTCACCGGCAAGGGCTACACCTCGGGCGCGCGCCCAAGCGACGGCATTGCTCTGGATGACTTCAGATTTGTGAACACCACATTCGAGAACGACGGCGGCCATATCTACATTGACGGCGGCAAGGCTCCCTTGACGAACTTCGTCTTCGACCATTGCACCTTTGGCAAAGCCACCCGCCCCGGCGAGTTCATGGGCGTCAACGTCGCGCCCATTGTCTTCCGAAGCGTCACCATGAACGGCGTTGCAATCCACACTGTCAGCCAACTCAAGCGGGCTGGGTATGAGGTCTATACACCTGTCAAATTTGAGCCCTGAGAGTGCCGAGGCGCTCTTCGGACGATTCAATTGAATTTGCGAATGGATCGTGTTGCCAGATTCCCTGGGCCTGTCGAAGCGCAGGCCCGCATGATCAACTCCCGTCGGCTCGAGCAAGGATTCACACAGGCTCCCGCGCTACACTCGTTGTTGCCATGACCCCGAAGAAAACATCCCCTCCCGCCGCCGCTCTCTCCTATTTCCGCCCGGAAGCTCTCGCCTTTCTGCGCAACCTGGCCAAGCACAATGACCGCGCGTGGTTCCAGCCGCGAAAAGCCCAATTTGAAGCGGAGCTGCGCGAGCCGATGCTGGCCATCGTGCGTAAGATTACCGACGCGATGGCGGACTTCGCGCCCAATCACGTGCGGCCCGCGGAGAAGTCGTTGTTCCGTATCTATCGCGACACGCGCTTCTCGAACGACAAGCGGCCCTACAAAACTCACGTGGCGGCGTGGTGGACGCACACGGGATTCGAGAAGACGTCAGGCGCCGGCTACTACTTTCATATAAGCGCGAAGGATGTGATCATTGC
>JBEKWT010000440.1:0-2665 GCA_049512795.1 Occallatibacter sp. | reverse complement strand
CCATCATCTACGGCGAGCCCGACAGCTTCACTTACATCATCGAATCCATGGCCACCGGCTGCGCCTTTTTCGACTACGACAACGATGGCTGGATGGATATCTTCATCCTCGGCGGACGCACGCTCGCTGGAACTCCACCCGGCTCCGGAAATCGGCTCTATCACAACAATCGTGACGGCACGTTTACCGACGTGACCGCCAAGTCGGGGCTCTCGGATCCTGGATGGGCGCAGGGCGTTTGCGTAGGCGACTATAACAACGACGGGTGGGAGGATCTCTTCCTCACTTACTACGGACAGAATCGCCTCTACCGCAACAACGGCGACGGCACCTTCACGAATGTGGCCGCCGAAGCAGGCCTGCTCTACCCCAAAACTCGCTACAGCACAGGTTGCACTTTCGTCGACTACAATCGCGACGGCCATCTCGATCTTTTCGTCTCCAACTACCTTGAGATCGATTTGGCCACTGCTCCCAAGCCCTCCCTGGCCGTGTCCAACTGCAATTACGAGGGAGTGGCCACCATGTGCGGCCCGCTGGGCCTTCCCAAAGCGCAGCACTACCTTTATCGCAACAATGGCGACGGCACCTTCACCGATGTCTCTGAAACTGCGGGCATTTCCGCGCTGCGCGGATCGTACGGCCTCACCGCGCTTACCTTCGATGCCGACGAGGACGGCTGGCCTGATATCTTCGTCGCCTGCGACATGACCCCATCGCTGCTGCTGATGAATAACCACGACGGCACATTCCGCGAGGAGGCTTTGCTGCGCGGCATCGCAGTGAGCGGCGAAGGCCGCGAGATGGGCGGCATGGGCGCGGGCGTGGGCGATTACAACCTCGACGGCCATACCGACATCGTGAAGACGCACTATTACAACCAGGCCAACGGCCTCTACCGTAATGACGGCAAAGGGAACTTCGACGACGTCACGGTGGAAGCGGGCCTGAATAAGGAAACTCGCTTTGTCTGCTTTGGTGCGGGTATCGTGGACTTCGACAACGACGGCTATCCGGACATTCTGCTCACGTCCGGAACTGTTTATCCCGAAGTGGCGCGCGTTTCGCCGCGCTTCCCGGAGCGCAGTCCGCGAATTCTGTTTCGCAATCAGGGCGACAGCACATTCGTTGAGATGGGCGCCGATGCTGGCCCAGGCATCAACACGCCCCATTGCAGCCGCGGCGCCGCCTTCGGCGACTTCGATAATGACGGCGACATGGACGTTCTCATCATGAACGTCAACGAGCCGCCCACGCTGCTGCGCAACGACGCCCCCTCTGGCAATCACTGGATCAAGGTTCGCCTGGAAGGAACCAAAAGCAACCGCAGCGCGATTGGCGCACGTGCCCTGGTTCGCTATAGCGGCATCGTTCAGGTGCAGGAGGTGTTGAGCGGGTGCAGCTTTCTCTCTTCCAACGATCCGCGCCTGCACTTCGGTTTGGGCGCGGCAACCACTGCGGACATTGAAGTCCGCTGGCCCTCGGGACTCGTCGAGCACGTGCGCAGTGCGGCCGCCAACCAGTTGCTCACATTGCGCGAGGGCGAAGGACAAGTCAAGGGCCGGCCGTTCCGGTGAGGCAATCCACACGCGCCTGGAGCCAGTTCCAGTTCCATATGCTCTACTCGGACAGGCGTGCCGCGCCCGCATGAGCCGTTGTGGATTTCCGGAGAAGATGCGGGTCGTCGAGGTCTTCGACCTTTTGAGTCAGCAACGCTGCCAGCATGAAGAAGACTCCGCCCGCAACCACCGCGGCAAGACGATTGTTGTTCAGCAAATGGTCCATCACCCAGCCGAACCCAAGCGATGCCATGATCTCCGGAATCACCACGAAGGAGTTGAAGATTCCCATGTAGACGCCAGTTTTTCCCGGAGGCAGAGAACCGGAAAGGATGGAGTAAGGCATGGAGAGCGTACTGGCCCAGGCGATCCCGACTCCGGTCATGGAGAGCAAGAGCGGATACTTGCTGTGAATCACGGCCACGGAAAGCAGTCCAAGGCCGCCGCATATCAGGCACAAGCTATGCGTTGCCTTGCGGCCAGACCTGAGCGCAATCCAAGGCAGCGCAAAGGAGAACACGAAACACACAAGCGAATACATTCCGAAGCAGACGCCCGCCCATTCCGCTCCCGAAGAATAGAGGGGAGAGTTGGTGTTGGAAGCGCCGAAGACGTTTCGCGGCACAGCGACCGGAAAGTAGAGCCACATGCAGAACAATCCCAGCCAGGTCGAGATCTGGACCCAGGCCAGTTGCCGCATGGTGCGCGGCATCTCGCGGACCGAAACCAGGATTTCGCGAGCTCCAGCCGCAATGCCGGCTCGCTGGGCCTTTTGCCTGCGAAACTCCTCCATGTTATCCGGGGGATATTCTTTGGTGGTGAAAACAGTCCACAGCACGGCGCCGAGAAAGGCCGCGGCGCCGATGTAGAAAGAAAAGCGCACGGTGGAGGGAATTGTGCCTGCGGCCCGCATCTGGGCGAGGTGAAACACATTGGTCAGCAGGTATGGCAGCGCGGAGGCAATCACAGTACTGAGGCCAATGAGGAGGCTCTGCATGGCAAAGCCTTGAGTGCACTGGGATTCGGGCAGCAGATCGGCCACAAACGCGCGAAAGGGCTGCATGCTGATGTTGATGCTGGCATCGAGAATCCAGAGCAGCCCCGCT
>JBEKWT010000439.1:0-2731 GCA_049512795.1 Occallatibacter sp. | reverse complement strand
TGATGAGGGAATTAAGAAGTTCAGAGTCGGGTACGCGCCGGACGGCTTTCACGCTTTGCACGAGCGACTGGGAGGCGTTGCGGACGAGGAGACACTGCGCGCGAGCGGGCTTTTCAGCTCGAAGGAACAAGGAGACGGGGGCCAGGGGCCGATTTACGACCGGTTCCGCAAGCGGGTGATGTTTCCGATTGCGAACGAAGGCGGGAGGGTGATTGCGTTTACGGCGCGAACACTTGAGACGGGCGAGAAGGCGGGAGCGAAGTACATCAACTCACCGGAAACTCCGCTCTATTCGAAAGGGCAGGTGCTGTTCAACCTGGACAAGGCGAAACCGGCGATACGGGCGCTCGAGTTTGCCCTGCTGGTGGAGGGGCAGATGGACTGCATCAGCGTGTTTCTGGCCGGGATCCAGAATGTAATTGCGACGAGCGGAACCGCTTTTACGGAACAGCAGGTGGCGATCTTGAAGCGGCACACGTCGAACGTGATCGTGAACTTCGATCCCGACACGGCGGGCGCGAATGCAGCGGAGAAGTCGATCGCGCTGCTGACCGAAGAGGGGTTTGCGGTGAAAATTGTGACGCTCGAAGGAGGACTCGATCCCGACCGGTTCATTCGTGAACGGGGAGTGGATGCCTATAAGGAGGCGCTGCGTGAGTCGCGGCGGCAGGCTGATTATTTGATCGAGCGGGCGCGGATGCTTTTTCCGGGGGCGAGCGCGGAGCAGAAGGTGAAGGCGATGAATTTTCTGTTGCCGCACATCCGGCGGATTCCGGAGACCCTCGCCAGGGAACAGTTCGCGGCGGATGCGGCGCAGAAATTGGGGATCGCGTCGGCGGTGCTGCGCGAGGAGTTGCGGCAGGCGGCGCTGCGGCGGCGCGACCGGGTGGAGGAACGGCCGGCGAAGCTGACCGAAGTTGAAAAGGTTCTGCTGCGGGCAATGGCCGTGACAGATCCTGATGGCGCGGAGGCGCGGCTACTGGCGACAGAAGCGCTGACGAACAACGCGGCGTGGTTTGAGCATCTGGGCGCATTCGGAGCGATGCAGGCGTTGGCGGATCGTGCGGCCAAAGACCCCATGGACGCCGTGGTAGATCCGGGCCAGCGGGCGCTGTTGGCCGAGGCGCTCCTGGGCGAGAGTCGACCGCCGGAAGCGAACGAGGTGGAGAGCGCGGTGCAGGAGGTTCAGGAGCGCGCGATCGAAGGCCGACTGAGGGACTTGAGGGCGCAGATTGTCGAGGCCGAGCGGACTGGGGATAACGCCGGGCTGGCGATTTTGACCCAGAAGAAGCTGGAGCTGGATCAAACACTGCGGCGGCTGCACGGGAGTAGCAGGAACTCGGTATAATCTCACCAAGCCGGCTTGCTTGCAAATTCATAATGATGATCGAATTAAAACCCGAGCAGCAAAAAGTGCTCGATCGCGCCGCGCAATCGGGGATGAGCCCGGATGAGTTGCTCGATCAAGCGTTCGCCGTGATCAACGAACAGCACAGAAATGGAAGCTGGATGCTTGCGGAGCGCGAAGCTATTGCCGCACATGTCGCCGAGGGTTTTGCGCAGGCGGAGCGCGGCGAGCTTGTGGACGCGGACGAAGCGGCGCGCATCTTGCGCGAAAGACGGGCAAAGCGGCTGATCTCCTGAAGGATGCCGCCGGCCTATCGGTTTACCCCTAGAGCACTCGACGACCTCGACGAGATTTGGACCTATATCGCCGCGGATAGCATCGATGCGGCAAATCGAGTGGAATCGAGAATTCTAGAAGCCTGCGAGGGCGTTGCCAGGCATCCGCAGCTGGGGTCGAAGAGAAGAGAAATCACGCCTTTGCCGATCCGATTCTGGGTTGTGACCCGGTACCCCAATTTCATCGTCGTCTATCGTCCGGAGACCAAGCCGCTCCAGATCATTGCAGTGCTTCACGGGAAGCGGGACATCAAGCGGCTCATGGAAGAGCGGGACGTACTCTAAGGTCTGCCGAGGATGGGTGCTGCGGCGGCTGCACGGCCAGAAGGCGCAGAAACGGTAGGATTTTGGGACGCCAGGCGGAAGGGTTTTCAGAGGGCAATCGTGCGTCGAATTGGCCTTTCCGAGCGTCTAATCTATGAGTAAGGGACCGGGATCGGGTTGGCTGGGCATCGGGCCTGAGTGGGTTTAGAGGCATTGGACGGGGCCGATTTTCCGCCGAGTTTTTGCTGGCGCCGGCAAGTGCAGTTGTGGTAATCTATTGATCTCAGTGAGGATGCGCGCCCCCTTTGCCCCACACATGAGCTCCGGCTCGCGGGCGACCCAGGCGAAACCTGAAGCGCTGCCATCCTGTTCCGAGAAAAGCTAAAACCGCTTTTGCGGGCTTGCGGATGTGTATGCAAGCGAGGATTTCCTTTGGGAAGTCTTCAATTTGTGCGTCTGAAACTGGCCGCGGCGCAGGTTTGCGATGGGCGCAGATCAATGTGCGCGGGCGAGCTGCGCAGGCGAGGGATGTGACGGGACCGCGATGAATAATCCGGGCCCGGGATGAAATCGGGCGAGACGCTGAATGTGAACGCGTCTTGCTGAAGAGAGCAGGAAACCAATTGGCGATTGAAGACAAATTCGAAGAGGATGTGCAAGGTCTGATCGAGACCGGCAAGGAGAAGGGCTATCTCACCTACGGCGAAGTGAACGACGCATTGCCGGACGAGATTGGCTCTCCCGACGACCTGGACGATTTGATCACGACCATCGGCACGCAGGG
>JBEKWT010000438.1:0-2731 GCA_049512795.1 Occallatibacter sp. | reverse complement strand
TCTTCAGGTCGGTCACCACAATGGCCGGATCCCACGCCTGCGCCTTCTCCCAGGCCTCAAGGCCGTCGCGCGCCGTCTCCGTGCGGTATCCCCACCCGGAGACCAGCTCCGCGAGCCCGGCCAGTGCGTTCGGCTCATCCTCGGCGATCAACACCTTTACGACGTTCTGCATTAGGGCTTACCGTTCACCCCATTAGCTTACCTTTTCGCAGTGGCATGGGGCCATGACGCCGGGTTTCACGCGGATTACTTCGGTAGCGCGCGGGGCTCCCCGGCCCCTGGCGGGTCCCCTACGCTGGTTTCAGGTTGGATCGTCGAACCTTGACCACTGCACGTCTCACTTCGTATATTCGCCTCGTTCGAATGATCGAGCCGTGCGCTGAACAGCGGGCTACCCCCATTGGCGGCGTCCGCATCTCAATCAAGCAGACAAAACCATGAAAAAGCTCTCAATCGTATTGTCGATTTGTTCCGTCTTTGCGTTCTGTGCGGCTGTCTTCGCTGAAGTGAAGCCGTCGCCCCTGTTCAGCGATCACATGGTCTTGCAGCGGGACATGCCCGTTCCTGTCTGGGGTACAGCGAGCCCTGGGGAGCTGGTGAAGGTGACTCTGAATGGTCATTCCCTCTCTACCCGCGCCGATGCGGACGGCAAGTGGATGGTGCGTTTGCGCAAACTCAAGGCCGGCGGACCCTACGACTTGCGCATCGACGGCGCCAACTCAATCGTCATTCACGATGTTCTCGTCGGCGAGGTGTGGCTTGCTTCGGGCCAGTCGAACATGGTGTTTACTGTTTCCAAGAAAATCAATCCCTGGGCTGGAATGCTCGACGAAGAAAAGGAAATCGCTGCGGCCAACTACCCGCAGATCCGAATGTTCACGGTAAAGACCGCCAAGGCCCTGGAGCCGCAGGACGATCCCGCCGGCGAGTGGCAGATTTGCAGCCCCGATACGGTTCCTGGATTCTCCGCCGTGGGCTACCTTTTCGCGCGCGACCTTCAGCAGCGCCTTCATGTCCCCGTTGGTATCCTGACTGTCGCCTATGGCGCCAGCACCGCCGAATCATGGTTGCCGCGCTCGGCGCTTGAAGCCGATCCGCAGCTCAAACCGCTCCTCGATCGCTTCGATGCTCTGGAGAGTTTTTACAAATCGCATCCCGGCGCAACTACGGCCGACGCGCCATCCGCCCCGCAGACCCTTAACGCGCGTCCCGGCAAGCCCGGCCCGCTGCGCGATCCCGTCCAGGATCAACACGAGCCCACTGTGCTCTTTAACGGGATGTTGCATCCCGTCATTCCTTTCGCCATTCGCGGCGCCATCTGGTACCAGGGCGAGTCCATCGTGGGCGGAAAAGCCGGGGTTGCCCTCTATCCCCACGTGATGGAGACGCTGGTGACTCAGTGGCGTCAGTTGTGGGGTGAAGGAAACTTCCCCTTCAACGCCGTGCAACTGCCGGCGCTCAAAAATGTGAGCAACAATCCCATGGTGCGCGAAGCCCAGGCGCAGATCCTGTCGCTCCCCAACACTGGCCTCGCTGTCACCATCGATGTCGGCGATCCTGACAATGTACATCCCAAAGACAAGGAGCCCACTGGCGAGCGCCTCGCGCTTATCGCGCTGGCCAACACTTACAAACAGAAGCTGGAGTATTCCGGCCCACGGTACAGCTCCATCCAGATCGAGGGCAGCTCCATTCGCATTCGCTTCACGCACGTCGACGGCGGCCTTGTCGCCAAGGGCGGTCCGCTGGAGTGGTTCCAGATCGCGGGCGCCGATCAGCAATTCGTCCCTGCTGAAGCAGTCATAGACGGCGACTCGATCGTCGTTAAGAGCTCAGCCGTGCCCGCGCCCGTCGCGGTGCGCTACGCCTGGGACGACTACCCGATCGGCTGCAATCTTTACAATGCCGCCGGCCTTCCCGCTGCGCCGTTTCGCAGCGACACATGGGACGCACTGAGCGATATCGCACAGAAGTTCACGGGCAAATAAGCCGCGGAATCTGAACAATCCACTACATGCGCCGTGGACCTTGCCGGTCTATACTCTCATCTGTCTGTTTTCATTGAAGGGAGCAATTCCATGTCTTCATCCGCTGTTGCTTTTGCCCGCCAGAACCACCCCCGTTTTCTCGATGAATTGAAGGCCCTGCTGCGCATTCCCTCCGTCTCCACATTGCCCGAACACAAGGGCGACTGTCGCAGGGCTGCCGAGTCGCTGCTCGCCGAGCTGAAGCGCATCGGCATGGAGCACGCGCGCCTCATCGAAACCGAAGGCCACCCGCTGGTCTATGCCGACTGGCTGCATGCCGCTGGGAAGCCCACCGTGCTCATCTACGGCCACTACGATGTGCAGCCCCCCGACCCGCTCGATGAATGGCTTTCTCCGCCCTTCGAGCCCACCGAGCGCAACGGCAACATCTACGCCCGCGGCGCGGTCGACGACAAAGGCCAGGTGGTTGCGCAGGTCAAGGCCCTCGAATCGTTGCTCGCCGCGAATCACGCTCTGCCAATCAACGTCCGCGTCCTGTTCGAAGGCGAAGAGGAAGTGGGAGGGGAGGGAATTGCCGCCTACGTTGCCTCGAAGCCTGCCGATCTCAAAGCCGACTTCGCGCTGGTTTCAGACACGGAGCTTTTTGCGCCCGGTCTGCCCACCCTTTGTGTCGGCCTGCGCGGCATGATCTACACCGAACTCGAGGTCCGCGGCGCAAAGAGCGATCTCCACTCCGGCATGTA
>JBEKWT010000437.1:0-2734 GCA_049512795.1 Occallatibacter sp. | reverse complement strand
AATGCCGCAATCCTGATTTTGTTGATCCTGATTCCGCTCATCTATCCCGAGGCGCTCCCGAACGCGCTGATGGCCACGATCTTGACCGTGCCTCCGCCTCCGCCTCCGCCGCCTCCGCCGCCTCCGCCGCCCGAAGTGAAAGTGGTTCACGTGCAGTCGGAGATGATGAACAACCAGCTGACGGCGCCGACGAAGATTCCCAAGAATATTGAGATGGTCTCGGCTAAAGAAGCGCCGCCCTCCAACTTTGGCGTTGCCGGCATGGAAGGTATGGGCAATAGCTCCGGCGTTATGGGCAGCCTGTTTGGCAGCGGCACCGGTCCGCAGGTAAAGGCCGCCCCTCCCAAGAAGGTGAACATCTCGGCCGGCGTGGCTGTGGGCATGCTGATTCAAAAGACCATTCCCACTTATCCGCCCATCGCCAAGGCGGCCCGCGTACAGGGAACCGTGGTATTGCAGGCGACCATCTCCAAGCAGGGAACGATCGAAAATCTGAAGGTGGTGAGCGGGCCCGCCATGTTGCAGCAGTCGGCGATGGATGCGGTGAGGCAATGGCGCTACCGGCCTTACCTGCTCAACAATGACCCGGTCGAAGTCGAAACCACCGTTAACGTGATCTTCACCCTGGGTGGGTGAAACTTTCCGCTCCCTGCCGAACTTTGGCAGGGAGCATCGCTTTTAGCTCGAATGCGAATTCCCGAAGGGCCGCATTCCTTGGAATTCCACCTCCCGCCGCGTCGGGCTCAATGCAGTCCAGAAGAATCTCCTTAGGAGGAACGATTCAGTGATTCTCGCTCAGCTCGCACACTTCGCTTCGCACACCGTCAACAGTCTTGCCTTCCTTCAGGATGAGGGTCAGACCGTTGGCTTCAGCCCCCTGCAACTTTGGGCTCACATGGCATGGATGGCTCGCACCGTGGCCATCGTCCTGTTCATTGAGTCGGTCTGGTCGCTGGCCGTGATGATCGACCGTTACCTCTACTTCTCGGCCGCCCGCAAGCAATCGCGCGAGTTCGCGCCCAAGGTCGCAGGCGCGCTCAAGGAGAGCAAGCTCGAAGAGGCCATCAAGATCGCCGACCGCAACAAGAAGTCTCACCTGGCTGAAGTTGTTACGGCCGGTTTGCAGGAGTTCCGCGCCTCGTCCGGCACCGCTACCGATGAAACCATCGCCAGCGCAGGCCGCGCCCTTGAGAGGGCTGAGGCTATCGTGCACGCCAAGCTCAAGAGGGGCCTCTCGGTTCTGGCCACCATCGGCTCCACGGCTCCGTTCGTCGGGCTGTTCGGCACCGTCGTCGGCATCCTGCACGCATTCGATGCCATCGCCACCCAGAAGATCGCCGGTATCGGCGCCGTCGCGGGCGGCATCTCTGAAGCTCTGGTCACTACGGCGTTCGGCTTGCTCGTTGCCATCCCCGCTGTCATGGCCTTTAACTATTTCACCGGCCGCGTCGAGGCTTTCGACGTGGAGATGGACAACTCCTCCAGCGAGCTGGTGGACTACTTCATCAAGCAGAGCCACAAGCGCTAAGAGCGAAGTGGCTTGGCTCGAGCGAGCGTCTTGCCGGGCGGAGGACCTGAATCTCTTCCGCCCCGCCCTTTGATCCTCGCGCGGGTCGCTTGACTTCAGGCTAGGCCGGAGAACATCCGGAAAGAAAATTCAGACGTACGGAGTCCCGATTATGGGCGTAGCAGTTCGCGACGAAGGCAAAAAGGTTAACTCCAACATCAACGTCACTCCGATGGTGGACGTGATGCTTGTGCTGCTCATCATCTTCATGGTCATCACCCCCATGCTGCAGAACAAGGTGGCCATCAATCTGGCCACGGTGGAAAATCCCACCAACATGCCCGACGCCGACAAGGAAGACGCCATTGTCGTCGCTGTCACGCGCGACGGGAAAATCTATCTCGGCCAGAACCCTGTCGATCCCGCGCAGCTTGGCAGCCTGGTGCGCGACAAGCTTGCCGACAAAACCGACAAGATGATCTATGTTCGCGCCGACGAGCGCGCGCAGTACAAGGTGGTTGAAGACGCCATCGACGATGTGCGCACGGCTGGCGTTGAAGAGGTCGGCCTGTTGACGCAAAGGCGGTCAGGCAATCAAATCGGCGGCGAGTGACGCTCGAACGGGATTGTCTCTTTAACGATTTCGAGGAAACGAGGAGTTTAAGTCATGGCAATGTCTATGGGTGGGCCCGCCGGCAGCATGTCGGAGATCAATGTCACGCCGATGATCGACATTCTTCTGGTTTTGTTGATCATCTTCATGGTCATCGTGCCGGTTACCCCCAAAGGTCTGGATGCGCTGGTGCCCCAGCCGCCCAAGAATCCGCAACAGCAGCAACAGCAGAACGACCGCACCATCGTGGTTCAGGTTCTTTATCGCCCCGGCCAGGCCCCGGCGTACAAAATCAACGAAGACGATGTGAACCACTCCGATCTGCTGCAGAAGTTGACCGACATCTATGCCAACCGCGCCGAGCGCGTGATGTTCGTCAAGGGCGATGACGATGTGAACTTTGCTTATATCGCCGACGTCATCGATATCGGCAGGGCCGCCAACGTGGACCACATCGGGTTGATGACGCCTAAGATCCAGGCCGGCCAATAGGCTGGCTGTGTCCGGCGGCACTTGAGCCGGACGCGGGGAAGAGTACAATTTTTTTGCCCAGGATGCGGCAGGTTCTTGCCGTACCCGGCTGCTGAGTTTCCAGGCACGGCCTGCAGGCCCAA
>JBEKWT010000436.1:0-2735 GCA_049512795.1 Occallatibacter sp. | reverse complement strand
CTGCGAAGCCTCTCCGCCATTCTCAAAGCGATGGGACTGCGGCTTGCGGTAGAGAAGGTACGTGCGGCATGAAGGAGGGAAATTGAAGGCGGGGATTTTGCAGCGTTCGTTGATCACTTCGCCGGCGCTTTCAGGCCTAGCTCTTTCATCGCGATTTGGAGGTCGGCCCAAGCTTCCTTCTTTTGGCGGGGATCGCGCAGCAGAAACGCCGGGTGATAGGTGACGATCAAGCTCATCCCGCGAAATGCGTGAACGCGCCCGCGCAGCCCGGCCAGCGGTTGCCGCGCGCCCAGCAGATAGGTAGCAGCCGTCGCGCCGAGGGCCACCAGAACCTGTGGCCGCACCGCGTCAATTTGGCGGAAGAGAAACGGCGAGCAGGTATTGGCCTCGACGGGCTCCGGCGTGCGGTTGCCCGGCGGCCGGCACTTGACGATGTTGGCGATGTAGCATTCTTCGCGCTTGAGCCCCATTGCGGCGATCATGTTGTTGAGCAGTTGCCCGGCGCGGCCGACGAAGGGAAGGCCCTGCGCGTCCTCATCGGCTCCGGGGCCTTCGCCCACGAACATCAAGCGGGCGGCGGGATTTCCCACGCCAAAGACGATGGTGTGGCGGGCCTTGTGCAGGGTGCAGCGCGTGCAGTCGCCGAGGTCCTGGCGGATGAGGTCCAGAGCTGCGGCGCGTTCGTCGATGGAAGCAATGGAGGCTCGCGGCTGCAAGGGAGCGGAGGGAACGGCGGCAGCGATCTCGGGGGGCGCGGAAAAGCCTTTGCGAGGTTTGATCGTGGGTTCCTCTTGGAAGAAATTGGGATTGGCGGGCGGAGCTGACGTTTCCCGTTGGGCCGTGGTTAGCGATGATTCGTGGTTTCCCACCCTTTCCGATGCCGCCTGCGCGGCCTGCGGAAAGGATGGGGCACCCGCGGAGGTCCCCTCCCAGGTCTCAGAATCGAGACCTGGGGCACCCGCATCCGCAGAGGTTCTCTCCCCGGTCTCAGAATCGAGACCGGGGGCACCCACAGCAACTGGGCGGCGGTAAAAGTCGGTGAGACCGAGATCGCGGTAAAACTTGAGCCGCTCAGCCAGAGCGTCACGGGTGGCGGAATCGAGTGCGCGCGGCAAGCAGCTTACTCCACGATGAGCTGGCGCCGGCCGATAACGGCAGGGCCGACGGGGCCGACGGAAACGCTCTCGTCGAGCACGCGGCTCTGAATGGCCTGCTTCCGGCGCGCTTCCACATCGCGCTCATCGAGATTTCGGTCAGGGTCGAGTTCCACGACGACAGATTGCGGACGACGCAGAGCGAGAATCTCATCGAAGATGCGGTCGGCCAATTGGCGCTTGGGCATTTGCGGAAGCTCCACGGCCGTGGCGCGGGTGAGGAATGTGGCTGCATTGGTGTCGGAGTCGATGCCTACGCCCTCGCCGGCGACATCGTTGACCACGATCGCGTCAACGCCCTTGGCCAGAAGCTTGGCGCGGCCGTTCTCCATGCGATTTTCAGTTTCCGCGGCGAAGCCGACGATGAGCTGACCGGGACGGCGCCGCCGGACCACTTCGGCGAGGATGTCTTCAGTAGGCGCGAGCTCGAGGGTCAGCGGGCCCGTGCGCTTGAGTTTTTGCGCGGAGACCGCGACGGGGCGATAGTCGGCCACGGCGGCAGCCTTGATCACGAGCGTCGCCTCGTTCATGCTGGCGAGCACCGTGGTCCGCATCTCGTCCGCGGTTGTGACCCTGAGGATTTCGCAATGCGCGGGAGCTTGCAGGCTCGACGGCCCGCTGATCAGGATCACCCTGGCGCCGCGGCTGCGCGCAGCTTCGGCGAGCGCGTAGCCCATTTTGCCGCTGGAACGATTGCCGATGAAGCGGACCGGGTCGACGGCCTCGCGCGTGCCGCCGGCGGTGACCAGCACCACTTCACCGGCCAGATCGCGACGACGGCCGAGTACTGCGACCACCGCCGCGCCAATTGTCTCCGGCTCCGCCATGCGTCCGGCGCCCACCATGCCGCAGGCCAGCTCGCCTGTTCCCGGTTCGACAATGGTCACGCCGCGCTGCCGCAGAATTTCAATATTTGCCTGCGTGGCTGCGTGGTTCCACATGTTCACATTCATCGCCGGCGCAACGACGACCGGAGCAGCGGTGGCGAGATAAAGCGTAGAGAGAAAATCGTCGGCGATGCCGTGAGCAAATTTCGCCAAAATATTGGCGGTGGCGGGAGCGACGACTAGCGCGTCGGCCCATTGCGCCTCGGCAATGTGATCGATGCCGTTCTGCTCCGGGGCGGCCGCGCCGGGGTCGCCTTCATCCCAAAGGCTGGTGATGACCTTATGGCCGGTGAGTGCGGCAAAGGTGAGCGGCTGCACAAATTTCTGCGCCGACTCGGTCATGACGACATGCACCTCGACGGTCTGGCGCTGCAGCACGCGCACCAGCTCGGCCGCCTTATACGCGGCGATTCCACCGGAGACGCCCACGACGACTCTCATGTCTCGATTGTAGTTCAGGGGAAGGTAAACAGGGGTCAGGTTTCAGGGAACGAGGGACCGAGGGGACAAAGGAACGAGGAGCCGGCTGGTTGAGGTTCGTGCTATCCCACCCTTCGCCAGAAAGAAGGCGAAGGATGGGGCACCCACATCGGTGGAGCGCAAACCAAAAGCAACCGCAGGTCCTTCGACTCCCATCGTCCGCCAATGCGGACTCCTGTCGCTCAGGATGACAGCCAGGATGGGGCACCCACAT
>JBEKWT010000435.1:0-2747 GCA_049512795.1 Occallatibacter sp. | reverse complement strand
GCCGGAACTTGATTGCGACAACGTGAATAATTCGAAGTACACAACCCCTGTGCGATTCTGAGCACGAAAATCGCCTTGCCAGCAGATCGAGGGGTTTTGCATGAACAGATCCGGCCGCATCCCGGAACTGCGCTGTTTTTAATATAACGAAAAACCGCGGTCAATGCAGTAGTTCCTTTCAGAATAGGGGACGCCACGCCTGGGGAGGGCGGAGATTTTGCGCGGTCTTCGCCTGGGTGACCGAGGGAATGACACTCCCGAGTCATCCCATGTTGTGTATTTTCTGCCGTATACTCAGTGGCAATGAAGCATATGAACGACACGATTTTGGTGACCGGCGGGGCAGGGTTCATCGGCTCGAACTTTGTTCTCGGCTGGATGAAGGCCGGCGCCAGTTCGCCGGCGAGCGCGCTGGTGAATAGCGCCGCGGCCGTTGTGAATGGCGCCGCGGCCGTTGTGAATCTTGACCTGCTGACCTATGCGGGCAACGCCGCGAACCTGACGCCGCTGGAGGGTGACGACCGCTATACGTTTGTGCGCGGCGATATTTGCGATGTGGAACTTGTGGGTTCTCTGTTGCGGAAATACCAGCCAAGGGCGATTGTGCACTTTGCCGCAGAGAGCCACGTGGACCGGTCGATTGTGTCGCCGGAGGGGTTCGTCCGCACGAATGTGATGGGCACTTTTACGCTGCTGGAGCAGGCGCGGGTGTATTGGGGCGGGCTCGGAGACGATGACCGCGCGGCCTTCCGGTTTCTGCACGTTTCCACCGACGAAGTGTACGGAACGCTGGGGCCGGACGATGCGGCATTCAGCGAGGAGACCGCATACGCGCCGAATAGCCCCTATGCGGCGTCGAAGGCAGGATCGGACCACCTGGCGCGGGCGTACTTTCACACCTTCAAGCTTCCCGTGCTGACGACGAACTGCTCGAATAACTACGGGCCATTTCAATTTCCGGAAAAATTGATTCCGCTGGTGATTCTGAATGCGCTGGAGGGCAAGGCGCTGCCGGTGTACGGCGACGGGAAAAACGTCCGCGACTGGCTGTTTGTAGAGGATCACTGCTCGGCGATCCGGGCAGTGCTCGAGCGCGGCCAACCAGGAGAGACGTACAACATCGGCGGGAACAGCGAACGGGCGAATATCGATGTGGTGATGGCGATTTGCGACCTGGTGGATGAGATGCGGCCGGGACCAGGCGCCGCACCAAGGCGCGGACTTATTACCTACGTTCAGGACCGGCCGGGGCACGACCGCCGGTATGCGATTGATGCAAGAAAGATCGCGCGCGAGCTGGGCTGGAGCCCGGCGGAGGCGTTTGAGAGCGGGCTGCGCAAGACCGTGCGCTGGTACCTGGAACACGGTGAGTGGGTGGAGAGCGTGCGGACCGGGGCCTATCGCGATTGGATCGAGAAGAACTACGCGGAGCGGGGGGCGCTGTAGCGCCGTGACACTCTCGCTTTCCCCGGCACCTCCGCCGCGGCGGACGAGGGACCCGGGGGCACCCAGGATTCATAATGGGTTGACGGTGAGCACTTGAGGATCGAGGAATGAAGGGAATTATTTTGGCGGGGGGATCGGGGACGCGGCTGTATCCCGTGACCCATGTGGTTTCGAAGCAGCTTTTGCCGGTGTACAACAAGCCGATGATCTATTACCCGCTGAGCACGCTGATGCTTGCGGGTTTGCGCGAGATTCTGATCATCTCGACACCCCAGGACACGGGACGGTTCGCCGATTTGCTGGGGGACGGAAGGCGGTGGGGCCTGGAGATCAGCTATGCCGTGCAGCCGAGCCCAGACGGATTGGCGCAGGCCTTCCTGATTGGGCGGGATTTTGTCGCTGGGCAGCCAAGCGCGCTGGTGCTGGGAGACAACATTTTTTACGGGCAGGGCTTTTCGAAGCAGTTGCAGTCGGCGGCGCGGCTCAACGATGGGGCGACGATTTTTGCGTACCCGGTGGAGGATCCCGAGCGGTATGGCGTGGTGGAGTTCGATGGCGCCGGGCGGGCGGTGAGCCTGGAGGAGAAGCCGGCGAAGCCGAAGTCGCGCTATGCGGTAACGGGGCTCTACTTCTACGACCGCGACGTGGTGAAGATTGCCGAGACGATGAAGCCATCGGCGCGCGGGGAGCTGGAGATCACGGATCTGAACCGGCGCTACCTGGAGGCAGGGAAACTGAAAGTGGAGATCATGAGCCGCGGCATGGCGTGGCTGGACACGGGAACGCACGATTCGCTGCTGGAAGCGGCGACGTTTGTGCACACGATCGAGCGGCGGCAGGGGTTGAACATCGCGTGCCCTGAGGAGATCGCGTTCCGGCAGGGATTCATTAACGCCGAGCAACTGGAGAAGCTGGCAGCGCCAATCGTGAAGAGCGGCTATGGGCAATACCTGCTCGCGTTGCTGCGAGAGCCGTACTTTGCGGCCAGGGCCGAGTAGCCCTCTGACCGCGCGAATTGGCGGATGATCTTTCACGGTTTGGTCCCTCTGCCGCGGCGGACGAGGGACCGGGGGCACCCATTCCTGTTGGAGGACGAGCGTTCAGAAACGAAACTATGACGATCGAAGAGACATCCTTGCCCGGCGTTCTGGTGCTGACGCCCAAGATCTATCGCGACGACCGGGGCGCCTTCACCGAGACATTCAACTTGCGGCGCATGGCGGAGGCGGGACTGCCGACGACCTGGGTGCAGGACAACTTTTCGGTCTCGCAGAAAAATGTGCTGCGCGGGATTCATTACC
>JBEKWT010000434.1:0-2764 GCA_049512795.1 Occallatibacter sp. | reverse complement strand
ACCGTCACGCTGGTGCCGGACAGTGGACCGATGTTGACCAGATTGGCAGACCCAACGCCCGTTGTGCCAACGTTGAGGCCGTAGCCCGTCGTTCCAGCGGGGCCTGCGTTCCAGGTGAAGGTCGTTGAAGCCGAGGTCAACGTGGTGCCCGGCGATGGGCTGGCTATGGTTGCCGCAGATGAAGAACCCGCAAGCGCATTGATCAAGCCGCTTCCGTTGGGACTGCCCCAGCCAGTGGCCAGATCGTATCCGGTTGCAGCCGGGTAGCCGTTGCTTCCGCTGGTGATGTCGTGGAAGTCTGTGGTGTAGCTGGAGCCCGCACCGATCGAATAGAGGCTTGGGTTGATGAAACCCAGCGTCTTTTTGCCGTTGGCCACTGACTGCTGATTGATAAGAGCCATGTAGCCCGCCCACATCGGCGCGGCAAAACTGGTGCCGCCCCAATTGTTTGCTGTGCATGTCGTCTGGTCGGCGCACACGTAAAAAGTGTAGTTGGCATTCGCCGAGACGTCGGGGCCGTTGCGATAGGTCTGCGAACAGCTGGCGCAACCGGCAGCCGCAGCCGTCTGCCAGGATGGGATGGCAAGCTCATCCGGCGAAATGCCGCCGCCGCTATTGGCCCACGCGGTCTCGGAGGCCCAGGGTCCGGCTGCAGAACTCGTCGCCAAGTCGGTCCCACCCACTGAAGTCACATAAACATCGTCCGCGGGGTAGATTTCCGAAGCCTTGCCCGTCGTCGTCCACTTCTTGTTGTCGCCCGCCGCCTGGAATAGATTTTGTCCCTGCGCGGCGAACTCCTTGAAGTAGGGATCGTCGGTGGTGGGGTCGGAGGGGGTCCATGTCCACGATGAGCCCAACTGCGCGTTGAGCGGGTTGGCCGTGGCCATGGCATTGAAGATGGCGGCATCGCTCGAGCCTACATACACCACCAGGCTCGATAATCCCGGCGCCATGCCCAGCGCCTGCGTTATATCCAGAGTTTGCTCGGTGTCATCACAGTTGCCGCCGGCCATGGAGTCGAGACAGCTGGTGCTGGTTCCGTCAGTAGAGAGCAACGTGATCGGAACATTGTTGGTTTGCTTGGCGTTCGTGAAGTACGTAGTCAGGTCGGCGAGGTCGGTGCCATGAAATTCGAGTAAACCAACCGACTGGCCGGCGCCGGTGAGCGCCGTACCGCCGTAATAGGCCGCGCGCATGTCACTGCCCAGGAACGAGGCCGAGGGACCGGAGCCGGTGGTGGCGTTTGAGCTTGAGCCGGCGCCGTCACTCCTCTTGTCCAGACCCGCGGGATGCGGTATCGAATAGTTGTCGAGCCCCGAGATGTGCCACAGGGAAAACGTGAGGTTCGTCGTGGGTTCGCGGTCTGGCGAATAGAACGTGCGGTTCTCGGTGGGGTGCTGATAGACGCCGATGTTCACGTGGAAGGCCGCCTCAACGTTGGCCACACTACCGGAGACTTGCACGATGAGGCGATTTGAACTCGTGCCTGTGACGGTGAACCCGTTTTCTTTAGCGAAGTCGAGGGCGGCGGCGTATTCCTGCTGGGTAGGCGAAAACATCTCAGTGAACTGTTCTACCGTCAGGAACTGTCTGTAGCCTGGGCTGGCGGGATCGTAGAGATCTTTCAGAAGCTGGTCCAACTGGTCTTCGTTGCGAAGCGGCAACGCGATCACCAGATTCATGGCCTGGCTTGCGGGAAGGCGGCCAATGGACCGGGCGCTTCCGTCCTGCATGGCTTGGCGGACATGGTGCGTCAATAACGACTGTGTGTGGCCAACAGCGATCGCAACCGACATGCACGCGGCGATTGGGAATACGAATCTCCCCACAATTCGCTTCACGCATTTCTCCTTTTTTATCGATTAAGAATAGGAGCGTCCGGGCGGACGCAGAATCCCAAGAGCATTCATTGAATTCTCTGGTAACGAGATGACCGCTGTCCACCGAAAACCTCAGCGGGACAAACCGTCTCGCCATTACCTTTGTGGTAGCGAGGCGAATCCAGGCTCCGCTGTCCCGACAGTGGGAAGCCCCGGAGTTTGAGGCCGATCCCACTGTCTTTCCCGCCCCCCGCGCTGCTACACTCGCCCTTCAGGGTTTTCTCACGAACTTCGCTTGCCAGCATCCGGAGGCTGCCATTGCCCGAATTTGAACCCTTCGTTCCCGCCAGCCAGAAACCACCCGAGTTCACGATCCGCGCCGTGTTGCTGGGCGCGATCTTCGGCATCATCTTTGGAGCCGTCACCGTCTACGTAGGCCTGCGCGCCGGGCTCACCGTCGCCGCCTCCATTCCCATTGCGGTGATCTCCATCAGCTTTCTGCGCAAAGAGGGCAAAGTCTCGATTCTGGAATGCATCATCGTCCAGACGGCGGGCAACGCGGGCCAATCGATCGCTGCGGGCGTGATCTTCACGCTGCCCGCGCTCATCTTTCTCGGCTTCGATCTTGAATACTCGCGCATCTTCATGCTGGCGCTCATCGGCGGCTATCTCGGCGTGCTGTTTATGGTGCCGCTGCGAAGACCGCTGATTGTCGAGGAGCACGGCAAACTGAAGTTTCCCGAGGGCACGGCGTGTGCAGACGTCCTCATGGCCGGCGCCAAGGGTGGCGGGTTCGCCAGCCGCGTTTTCTTCGGCCTCGGCCTGGGCGCGCTCTACACCTTTTTTCAGAACAAGTACCTATTCGGTGCGTGGCCTAGCACGCCCGAGTATCAGCCCGACCTCGGCCCGCAGCACGCACTCAAAGGCGCATCCATCAAGGCCGA
>JBEKWT010000433.1:0-2818 GCA_049512795.1 Occallatibacter sp. | reverse complement strand
TCCGGTGATGCCCATCGTGGGCGGCGGCGCAACGGGTGCGATGCCATCGACATCGATGTCGAGGCGGGTCCAGATATCATGTTCCATCGCCTTGCGATCGACCAACTGCACTGCCATCGTCTGAATGTTGCCATCGCGGCTGATTTCGAGGCTGACCTTGCGGCCGGGCGGAGTATCGCGGAGCAAACGCCGCAATGCATCGGCGTCAGCGACATTCTGGCCATCGATGGCGAGGACGACATCGTTGACTTTGAGCCCGATCTGGCCGGCAGGCGCGTCGTGATCGATGAGGGTGATGACAGCGCCGTGAACGTCCTTGAGCTTGAGGGCCTGCGCTTTGTCGGCATCGACGTCGGTGATATCAACGCCGAGGTAGCCGGGAACACTGGTGTGGGCCAGCAGCGGACTGGTGTCCTCCAAGAAGGGCGCGAGTTGCCCTGCCTGAGCTTGAGCCGGGAGGGACGCAACGAGCAGGCAGGCGGCGACTGCGAGCCCAGCGAATGCAAGGTTCAAATGCGATGTACGAATTGGCCTCGAAATATGGATCATTGCGGATTCTCCATCATGTTTCAACGACCGGTCCGCGCTCATCAAGACGGCGCAGTGGCCGGAAGGGATAGCAAAGTTATTGGAATTGTGGAACCCGGCTCAAAACTTCCCGGGAAACGGTACGGATTTGAGGACTCTGGTCCGTGTTGGAGACAGAATAGAGAACCTGGCGGACGCTGGAATCGGCGTCGACAGGCTCCAACAAACCGATGGCAGCAGTCCGGATGGCCGGGTCGTTGTCGTTCAAAACTGCTTCAAGAACGGCGTCGCGAACACGCACGTCGTCGGCCACGTAAGGCTCCAGTCCCTGAAGGGCCTTCTGGCGAACCTTGGCGCTGCGGTCGTAGCGCAGAGCGTACATGAGCGCATCGCGGATGCCCGAGGGCTGGCAACTGTGGCCGGCGCGGCATTCGGCGGCGAGCAGGGCCACGGAATCATCGCGAACACCCGGCGAGGCGGAATCTTCAGAGGCCAGCATGAGCAACTGGCGGATGGCGGGGTCGTCGAGCGAGCCCTGGATCTGCCGTGGAACGACCTGGTTGTAGCTGACGTCGACGATTTCGCTGTTGGGCTGGCGAACGATGCCGGAGATGCCGGCCACGTTGGCAAGCTGCGGCAGGGCCGCTGCCGGCAGCACCTGCGCTCCAGCGGGCGTTGGGGCCTGGGCCACAGTTGCGGCATGCGCGGCGCGGTTCTGCCCGTACTCGAAGCCGCCGAGCGTTCCAGCGCCTGCGCCGGCCACGAGCAAAAGCAGCGCCGCAACGGGCGCAGCCTGCAGGCTGGCGAAGTTGTTCATGACGCGTTGGCCCAGAAGCTCAAACCAACGCCTGGGCGGCAGCAGATCGAGAGCCTCATCGAGGCGCAGGTGAGCTCGGGCGACGAGATTCGGATCGGGCTCGATAACGGGATGCGCATCGGCCAGCACCTTGAGCGCAAGGATCTGCTCGCGCTCCTTTTGGCACTCGGTGCAGGCAATCACGTGCCGCTCGAGCTGGTGGACCTGATCGTCGGGCAGCTCCCCGTAGGCTGCAGCGACCATGTGTTCGTGTGCAAGTTCGCAATTCATGGTTACGTCCTTTTAGCCCCAAAAACAGCTTCTAGCTTCTAGCTCCTAGCTTCTAGCTTTTCGCCCGCTGGGCGCTACAAGTGCTAGAGGCCGGCCGCTTTCTGTTTATCTCAACTCCGCCAGTTGTGCACGCAACTTTTTGGTTGCGCGGAAGAGTGTGTTCTTGGCGGTCTCTTCCGTGGTGTGCAACATTTCGCCGATGGTGCGGAGGCGAAGGCCCTGGTAGTGCTTCAGCTCGAAGACCATCCGTTCGCGCGGGGTGAGCTTACCCAGTGCCGCCTGGATTTTTGCGCCCAGTAGCTTGCGATCAAGCTCGCGGGCGGGATTGGAAAACGAGCGGTTGTCGGAGACCGACGCCAAAATGTCGATCTCGTCGCCAGCGCGGTCAACAACGACTGCATGGTCCTCGCGGCGCGTCTTTCGGCGGCGCAACTGATCCAGGCAGAGGTTGGTGACGATGCGGTAGATCCATGTGTAAAAGGAACACTCAAAGCGGAAGTTACCAATGTACCGGTAGGCCTTGAGGAATGCTTCCTGGTAGATGTCTTCGGCGTCGTGCTCGGAACCGGTGAGATGGAGGGCCAGGCGCAGGACCTGGTGCTCATACTGGCGGACGAGAGAATCGAACGCAACACGGGAGCCGGCCTGGGCCTCGCGGATCAGGTCCATCTCAAGAGCGCGGCTTTGCGCGCGGCCCTGCGCACGGCTCGAATCGTCCTGGCCAGGGTTCTGGCGCCTTGCTCCGCCCATTGCTCTGGAAGCAGCCACGTCTGGAGTGGATTGTACCCTCCCGGCTGTCGGCCAGGCTAAAGTGCCGGCGGTTTGGGCCAGATTCATCGCCGGGGTCATGGATACGCTAATTGCGTCTGTGGCCATCGCTTCTCCGCTCACGGAAGATGCCGACTTTGCTGTTGGGGTAGACGTGGAAAGGGGGCAATTGTAAGCAGGGTGTGGAAGACGGCGGGCGAGGGAGCAAGTGAGCCAGGGAGCGGGGAGGCCAGGTGCCAAGGGGTCGGGGCCGGGACCGGAGTCGGGGCCGGGGATCGTGGACCGTGGATCGTGGGCGGTGCACGGGGACATGGAGGCTGTGGAGACGGTTCGGCGGGTAGACTTGAGGACGATGAGCGGAAACCTGTTTGAGACTGAGGCGGCTCCGGACGAAACCGGCGGGTGGCATGTCGCGCACTGCGATGGGGGGTCGCG
>JBEKWT010000432.1:0-2820 GCA_049512795.1 Occallatibacter sp. | reverse complement strand
CGCATCGACAATCCCGTCGACCCCCGCATCGTCGAAACGCTGCTCGCCAAATTCTCCGACTTCGCCCGCGCTTACTCTGAAAATGGCCTCACGCCCGCGGAGTTCGACACCTTCGGCTCGACGCGCCGCACCCTTCGTCAGTTCATCTCCGCCGTCGTCGAGATGAACTCCATCGTCCGCGACATCATCCTCCCCAACCCCGACACGGAGTAGGTCCAGACCCAGAGAACAAGGGACCAAGCGAGCAAGGGATCGGGAAAAGGCCGCTTTGCCGGGCTATGCTCGTTGCACAGCCAGGGGATCGTCATCCTGCTTTTTAAGATACCCCAGGTTTCCTTTCGTCAGAAGCCCCGCCAACAATGCCACGCCGGCGTACGTTGCCCAAAGGATATTGTGCTGCGCCGCGTCGCTCCGTAGTGTCGCCTTGGCAATAAAGTCATTGAGGATGACGCCGGTGCCAACGTTATAAAGGCCGTGCACGATGATCGCGGCAGGCGTGCTGCCCTTGGATTTGTTGTAGCAATACGTCAGGAAGACCGAAGCCGCCATTGTCATCGTAACGAATTGCCACCAGGTGATGTTGTACACATGAGCGAGGATGAGCGGCAGATGCCAATTCGCCCAGAGGAATCCCAGAAGCAGCGAGGATACAACTGGGCTGAAGCGGGATTGCAGTCGCGGCAGCGCGTAACCACGCCATCCGGCTTCTTCGCCGAGCGGACCTCCCAGCAAATTGGGGCCAAAGAGAGTGAAGATCTGCAGAAGCGCGGGCCATCGCCAATGATCGAATCCGGAACGGGTCATGAAAAACGCGGTCGTGAAAGCGGCCAACAGGACGAGCGCTCCGCCCGATGCTACTCCAATCGAGAGATTTTTCAAGCCCGTCCACAGGCGAACGGCCTTCCAGCTACCGACCGAAATGCGTTGTGTGATGAGGGCAGCCAGAGTGGGGCCGAAAGTTCCGATGCAAAGCAAGACAATCGACAGGTGATGATGGCTGTTTTCGTAGAGCATTGGCAGCCAAAGAATCAGGGAAATCCCATACGCGAGCAGAAAATACAAAATCAGCTCGCGCGATTCCTTTGAAAAATCAGCCGTTTTAGCGACATGCATCTCAGTCCCTATGTTATGCGCGTCGCTCCCCGCCTCACCGTATCCACATCACCGGATTGCTCGTCGACACCGCGCTCAATCCCTGCTTGAGCAGCTCCTCCACTTCCTTCATCGTCTCGATCAGCCCCCCGCCCACCACCGGCAAATCGGCCGAAATCGCCCGCACCCGCGCCAGCATCTTCGGCGCTACCAGCGCTGGCAGAATCTCCAGCGCATGAACCGGCGTATTCTTTAGCTGGTTCGAAATCGTGTCCATCGCGCCCGAGTCCAGCAGAAAAGTCCGCTGAATCCCGTACAGCCCGATCGCCAGCGCATGTCGCAGCGGGTCGAGGTGCGTCGAAATAATGCCCTGCGCCCCCACCCGCTTCAGGTAGTTCACCGCGTACTTGTCGCGCGAGAATCCGTTCAGCAGGTCGAGATTCACCAGCGGAATCTTGTCCGCGGCAACAATCTTCCGGATCATCGACTCCACGTTGTCCGGATCGCCGGTGAGCAGATAGATCAGCTTGCTGCGCGATGCGATCGCCTGCTCCACCAGCTCCGGCTTCCGAATCGCCGGAATAATCGGCGTCTCCTTGCAGTAGACGCTCAGCGGCGTCAGCGGCGTTGGCCCTCCGTTTCTCGCTCCGGTCTCACTCATTTCGGCGTCCCGCGCTCCGAGCGTGCACCTTCGCTGTCGAACCTCTCACAATCAACTCCGCCTCCACCTTCACCTGCGCCACCGAATCCTCTCCCGACATCAGCTTGAACAGGCTCTCCATCGCGATCCGCCCCATCAGCCGCATCGGCTGCCGCACCGTGGTCAGCGGCGGCTCAAGATACTCCGCGAAAAACAAATCGTCGAATCCCGTCACCGACACATCTTCCGGCACGCGCAGCCCCCGCGCGCGAATCGCCCGCGTCGCTCCCAGCGCCGTCATGTCGTTGTAGCAGCACACCGCCGTCGGCGGATCGGCCAGCTTCAGAAGCCCATTCACGGCCTCGACAGCAGCCTCGGGCCGTCCATCGCCGTGCACCGCAAGCTCGGCAGCAAATTCAATTCCTCCTTTCGCCAGCGCCTGCGTGTACCCTTTCAACCGCTCCGTCTCTGTCTGATAGCCGCTGCGGTCGCCCACATACGCAATCCGCTTGTGGCCCAGTTCAATCAAATGCTCCGTCGCCGCGCGGCTGCCATCCTCGTTCGCAATCATCACCGAGTGCACAAACTCCCCCGGATACTGGTCGTTCACCAGCACCATCGGAACATTCAGCTCCGCCAGCATCGGCAGATAATCTGAACCCACGCGCGACGACGTTACGATGATCCCGTCCACGCGCCGCTCCGCCATCGCCTGCACCATCTTGCGCTCGCACTCCGCATCGGCGTTCGAGTTGGCCAGAAACACCGCATACCCGTGGTTGTTTGCCGCCTGTTCAATCCCGCACGCCACCTCGCCGGCAAACGGATCGGCCACCGTGGTCACCACCAGCCCCACGGTCCGCGTGCGCCGCGTCACCAATCCCCGCGCCACGGCGCTGGGCCTGTACCCCGCGGCTTCTGCAATCTTGCGGATCTTCGCCGCCGTCGCCGCGTTTACCAGCGGGCTGTTCTGCAGCGCGCGCGACACCGTCGGGTGCGACACGCGCGCCAGCCGCGCGATGTCCTTAATCGAGGGTTGGCGCGACGGCTGCCGCAAATGCTGCCGCTCCGGCAGGCGCAGTTCGCGG
>JBEKWT010000431.1:0-2835 GCA_049512795.1 Occallatibacter sp. | reverse complement strand
GAGCCGGAGCGGGGTGCAAGCGATCACGTCGGAGCGAATGTGAAGCGCGCCACGGTGTTCGGAATCATTCGGAATCCGGCCTTCCTGACAGCGACCTTCGGCCTGGCTATGTTGACCTTCGCCATGGGAGGGATTTCGTGGTGGATGCCCGAGTTTCTGCGGCGGTTCGCGGGCATGTCGATGAGCACTGCCAGCCTGACCGTGGGCGCAACAACGGTGGTGGACGGCATCGTCGCCACGCTGATCGGCGGGTGGATTGCGCACGTCTGGCTGCGCAGGAATCATCGCGCGCTGTACCTGCTCTCGGCGTGGAGCGTGGCTCTGACGCTGCCCTGCGGGGTGATGCTGTTCTTCGGCCCGCACAAATGGGCCGTGCCCTCGCTGTTTGCCGCGGAGTTCTTCCTCTTTCTCAACACAGGTCCGTTGAATGCGGCGATCGTCAACTCGGTTTCCGCGCCGGTGCGCGCCACCGCCATTTCCATCAACCTGTTCTGCATTCACTTCTTCGGCGACACATTTTCTCCGCAGATCATCGGCGCCATCAGCGACCGCTCGAACCTGAGCATCGGCCTGGGCGCTACTCTCGTGTTCCTGATCATCTCGAGCACAATTCTGTTTTCGGGCGCGCGCTTCGCGCCGGTGCTGGAAGAAGGCTAGGGATTGCTCGCTGGCCCACCTGTCGCCTCGCTATTTTCCATGCGCAGTCTCCTGATCCCTCGTGTTCATGAAGGCGCGACGGCCGCCTTGCGGTCGCAGGTTTGGATCGTGGATGGGCGCGCGGCCCTCATCGGCCGAAAAGCCACGGGCGAGAAGAGGGTTGGGCTTGAACTTCGGCGGGCCGCCGTAGAACTGGCGCGCATGGCTCAGGACCATTCCTGCGCGGCCGTGCATAGGCTGAACGATCCCGCGAATCTCGACGTCGGCGTCGCGGTACTTCCTCAGCTCGCCGACTTCTTCACGATCTTCAGGAAGGCTCACGACGGTGAAGCGGCATTCGTCGTCCGGCGTTTGCGGCGAGCACACGTCGAGGAAACGCGTGCCATCGGGAAGCTCGACCACTTCGTAAACGTGTGCGGAGATGCAAACGTCCTTCTTGAGCATTTGCGTGGCCTGGTCGGCGGTCACGCAGGGCCGGGGTTTGGCGGCGAATGCGAGGGCTGACACGCAGACTGCAAGAACCGCGATCGATGCGGGACGGCTGAGCCGCATAAGGAGTCTCCAGAGAGTTGGAGACAGCGTAGCGCGGACGAAGCTGATCGGGATGTGACAGCCATCGCACCCGCTCGCCAAGGGGCAGTTAGCTCGGAGCTAGAAGCTAGTGGCCAGAAGCTGTTCACCGCGCGCCGACGAGTTCGCCCGCCTTCGCGCTCTGCCCGTAGTGGCTCTCGACGTAGTGGTCGAGGATCTGCTTAAACTCCGCCACAATGGTGTCGCCGCGGAGGGTCGTCGCAAGCTTGCCGTCGACGTAGACTGGCGCGACGGGATCCTCAAAGGTGCCGGGCAAACTGATCCCCAAGTTGGCGTGCTTCGATTCGCCGGGGCCGTTGACGACGCAGCCCATCACCGCGAGCTTGAGCTCTTCAACGCCGGGATACTTCTTGCGCCACTCGGGCATCGACGTGCGCAGGTAGCTCTGGATCTGCTCGGCGAGCTCCTGGAGGTACGTGCTTGTCGTCCGGCCGCAACCAGGGCAACTCGTCACCTGCGGCATGAAGCTGCGGATCGAAAGCGATTGCAAAATCTGCTGCGCAGCCTTGACCTCTTCGGTGCGGTCGCCGTTGGGCTTGGGCGTCAGGCTTACGCGAATCGTGTCGCCAATTCCCTGGAGTAGCAGCGGCGCGAGGCCCGCGGTCGAGGCGATCAGGCCCTTCGAGCCCATCCCGGCTTCGGTCAGGCCGAGATGCAGCGGATAATCGCAACGCGCGGCGAGCTTCGAGTAGACGTCGAGCAGATCGCGGACGCCGGAGACCTTGGCCGACAGAATAATCATGTCGTGGCCGAGGCCGTAGTGCTCGGCGGCAGCGGCGGACTGCAAGGCGCTCGCGATCATGGCCTCGATCATCACCTCGCGCGCGGGCTGCGGCTCGGCGAGCTTGCTGTTCTCGTCCATCATGCGCGTCAAGAGCGACTGATCAAGTGATCCCCAGTTGACGCCGATGCGGACCGGCTTCTGGTTCTCGACCGCGCATTCCACCATGATGCGGAAGTTGTCATCGTCTTTGCGGCCGATCGAAACGTTGCCGGGATTGATGCGGTACTTTGCCAGTGCGCGCGCAGCGGCGGGATATTTCTTGAGCAGGATGTGGCCGTTGTAATGAAAGTCTCCAATGATCGGCACGCGCAGGCCGCGCTTTTCCAGGCCCTCCACGACGTGGGGAACGGCTGCGGCTGCGCCTTCGTTGTTGACCGTGACGCGAACCAGCTCTGAGCCGGCGAGAGCGAGCGCTGCGACTTGTTCGATTGTCGATTGCGCGTCCGCCGTGTCGGTGTTGGTCATCGACTGGACGACAACGGGAACTTCCCAGCCAACGCGAACGTTGCCGATGCGGACGGTTGGAGTTTTTCTGCGGGCGATTTCTGCCATAAAGACAGTTTATCGAAAAGCAGTGGTTAGTGATTAGTGGTTCGTGGTTAGTGAACAAAACGACGCAATGAAGCAGCGAGTTAGCGAGTCAGCGAGCCAGCAAGTCAGCGACAAAGCCTGAAAACGGAGCTGTGAGACTGTGAAACTGTGAAACTGTGGACGCAAGCTGTTGATTCCAAAGGCTCCACAGTTTCACAGTTTCACAGTTTCACAAAACGGCATGGGGGGTGGGGGTCGAAATGTATGGGGGG
>JBEKWT010000430.1:0-2843 GCA_049512795.1 Occallatibacter sp. | reverse complement strand
ACGTTCTTGATCTCCGGCTGAGCTTCCGCGACGCGCGCAACAGCGCCGCCTGCCAGTAAACCGAGTGACGACTTGAGGACGCTGCGGCGGTCGAGACGGAATCGGTTGGCGTTGGACATTTCAGACAATTCCTTCCATCGTGGTTTTTTTGAAGTCCCATCTTACTACTGCATTCCCGTGCCCGGCCCGGAGGTTCGAGTCCGCGTGGTTTCGACACAGCGAATTGGTTTGTGGAAGAATGCATAACCGGGGCTGCTGGGAGATCAAAGCCTACGGGAGTTTCCTATGATGAGATCCATGCTTTCTCGAAGAAATTTGATCAGGGCAATGGGAGCCGCCGCTGTGACGCCTATGTTGCCGCTGCGGACGGTGGCCGCAAAAGATACGCCGCAGCCCTGGTGGCTGGGCAATGGAATGCCGCAGGAGAGCGCCGCAACGCCAAAGATCGCCTGCGGAATCGATGTGCGCAACGGCGTCACGGATGAGGCCATTCGCAGCGTGGTGCAAATCGGCGTCTATCATGTGCTGTTGAACGGGCCGGCGATACCGTGGACCGTGGATCAGCTGCAACCGATCGTTGACAAACTCACAGCCGGCGGCGTCACGCTCGGGAACCTGATGATTACCGGCTTTCCCAACGTCGTTTATGGCCGGCCGGGACGCGACGAGGAGATCGACAAAATCAGACAGTCGATTCAGGCTGCCGGCCAGACCGGAATTCCCGTCGTGGAATACAACTTCTACGCGCACCGGTCAATGGAGGGCTACTTCGAAGAGACCGGGCGGGGCGGCGCCGGATTGACCGGGGTCGATGATGACCGGATGAAGGATCTTCCGCCGCTTTCACAGGAAGGTGCGCACACGCTCGACGAAATGTGGGCCAACATTACGTACTTCCTCAAGGCCGTCATTCCCGTTGCCGAAAAAGCGGGCGTGCGTCTCGCGCTGCACCCCAACGATCCGCCCTTTCCGCTCAGCCGGGGATCGCAGCAGATCATGGCCACGCTCGCCGGATGGAAGCACCTGATTGAGATCGTAGACAGCCCGGCGAATGGAATCACCTTCGATTGCGGCGTGACGATGGAGATGGGCGAGGACCCGGTCGAGGTCTGCCGCTACTTCGGCAGCCGCGATCGCATCAACCACATGCACTATCGCAATCCGCACGTAACCGTGCCTTATCTCAAATATGACGAAGGCTTCATCGATGAAGGCGACGTGAATATGTTCGCGGTCATGCGGGAGCTGATCAAGATGAAGTATTCGCGTGAGATTTATCCCGAGCATCCGCGCGCTATCGACTACGACCGGGAGCGCGGCCCGATTCACGGATATCCCGGGGGCGGGGGCTACGCCGGCGATCTTTACGACATCGCTTACGCGAAGGCGATGCTGCAGGCGGCGCTGATTGTCGAGCGAACCGGATGATCAGGTGTTGTGCCCTCTAAGGCTCCGGCGGGCTACTGCTCAGGCGCAGCGGGGTTCCGGCGCTCCGGCTTCGGCTGCCTGGCTTTTGCAAGCAGAGCGTCGAACTCGCTGCGCGGCATCTTCAACTTATCGGGATGCGCGTCGATCCACTGAGCGAATGCATCGTACTTCGCCGGCGTCCATCCCCCTTCGAATTGCGCGCCGTTCTTGCCTTCGCGATTCAACTCGAAGTTATAGTCGTCGGTCAGCGCCGTAAACTCCGCAGCGCTGATGGCGTCTTCGGCCAGAATCGCGGGAATGAAAAGAACTCCCTCCGGCTTGGCCAGCACCAGATCGCCCGGCAGCACGATGGCTCTTCCAATACGAACCGGCACGTTGATCCCGGTCAGCTCCATGTCGGCCCAGGCTGAAGGATCGTATCCCCGATAGAACCCGTTGAAATCCGGAATCTCCCGGTTCTCTTCCTGATCGCGGATTCCGGCATCGAATACGAAGCCCGTGTGCGTATGCGCGGCCACCGCATTGCCCAGATTTGAACCGATGAGGGTCCCTTCAATGATCTTGCCGAACCCGTCGGCAACGTACACGTCTCCAATCTGCAGTTCATTGATCGGCCAGCTATTGGTCCCGCTTACGCGGCCTTCGGCTTTGCCTTCGGCGACAATGGCCCTTTGCATGTCGGGCCGCGTTGGCATGTATTGCGCGGTGAGTGCGCGACCGGCGAAAGGCTTGTCGATATGCAGCGCCTGCCAGCCGCCCTCAAATTGGTTGCGGTACCCGTGATCGCGCAAATATTCCCATACGTCTTCAATGGTCATATCCAGCGCCCGCTTCAGCAGAGCATCAGGAAGCTTAGGCCGCCCATCTGGAAAACGATCGCCCTTCCATTCCGAGGTGTAGAAAAGAATTTGATCGTGCGTCATCTTCACCTGTGCGCGCGCAGGCATAGCTACCAAAAGCGCGCAAATCGCCGCAGCCATTCCAATCGCTTTTTTCATTTGGGTATCCTTCTTTGGGCGCTGAATTACGAGACGCATCATCCTCGCGCCGACTCTGTCTCGCTTGTCGGGCCTGTCTCTTGTCCTGCCCGTCTCTTCTGCTGCGAGCCGCATGCACAAACTGCGGTCACGGAACACAGCAATTGTAGAACCTGTCGCTTGCTGGCTTTTTATCCAACCCACGGAAACTGGGCGCAGGCGCGCCGGTTCGAGACATTCTGCAACTGAGCGAGAGGAAAGCCTATTGCTCTCCCGCGAGTTTGCGCAGGCGAGCACTCACATTCCAAAATGCCCGGCCGTCGTGGTATCCGCCCTTCCAGATGGAGCCCTTGTCCTGTGTGATCGGCGTGCCGTCTGCCTCAGTCAGGTTATACAGGCCGTGGTATTGGCTATCGATTGTGTGGTTCTTTATGAAGT
>JBEKWT010000429.1:0-2847 GCA_049512795.1 Occallatibacter sp. | reverse complement strand
AGCAACACATTCAGGCCGGAGTGGCGGCGGCTGACGATGTTGAGAAAGTCGCGGATGACCGCGCCTGTGGGCGAGGTGACAATGCCCACCGTGCGCGGAAACATAGGCAGCGGTTTCTTGCGCTCGGCGTCGAAGAGGCCCTCGAGCCTGAGCCTCTCCTTTAATTGCTCGAAGGCAAGCTGCAGCGAGCCTGCGCCGACCGGTTCCATCGTCTCCGCGACAAGCTGCATCTGTCCGCGTTGCTCGTAAACGCTGACGCGGCCCCGCACAAGCACGTGCAGGCCGTCTTCCGGACGAAAGCGGAGAAGCACCGCCTGGCGCCGGAAGAGAACGATGGGCAACTGCGCTTCGGCGTCCTTCAGCGTGAAATAAACGTGGCCCGATGGAGCGGGGCGGTAATTGGAAATCTCGCCCTCCACCCAAATGTCGCCGTATTCCTGCTCCACGAGCTCGCGCACTTGCGCAACCAGGTCGTGCACGGGCCAGATGCGGCGCGAGGGGCGCGGCTCTTCAAAGCGGAGGCCCAGTTGCGGCGTCTCGTCGTTTTCTGACGCGAATGGATCAGAGAATGGGTTCTGGAGAGGCATTCTTTTAGAAGTGTAACTGGTGGGGATTAGCTGGGACGGGTTCGAATGAGCGGAAGCAGGGTTCACTTGATCCTGCGCATCGTCAAAAGACAGCCGCACATCCCGTTCGACTTCATACGGTGGGCTCAGGATCTTGAGGATCGCAGAACGGAACGGTCTGCACTCGGCGCTCGAAAGAAAGCGCTCATCCGGATCGCGCGGGAATGGTATAAGGGGGCGATGCACCGATCTTCCCCTAAGCCCCTGAGCTGCGCGCACCGGGGCGAAAGAAGGCTTGATGAAACTGCTGGCCAAGTTCAACCTGATTCTGATCGTTGTTTTTGGGACCTGCGGGCTTCTGATCGCTCAGCTCTCTCATTCCTATCTGATCGGCAATGCGCGCCGCGAAGCACTGGAGAAAGCGCAACTGATGCTGGCCGGCGCCAAATCCGTGCGCGACTATACTGCCGACGATCTCTCGCCGCTTTTGCAGCAGAACCCCAGGTACCGCACGCATTTCGTGGCCGAGACCATTCCGTTCTTCGGAGCCACAACCACCTTTAACAAACTGCGCAAGGATTACCCAGACTACGCCTATAAAGAAGCCGCACTGAATCCGACCAATCCCGAAGACCGCGCCACGGATTGGGAGGCGGACGTCATTCAATGGCTCCGCGACCACCCTAAGGAGGCTCAGGAAATCGGCGACCGCCCCACTCCCGCCGGTGTTTCGCTTTTTGTCGCGGAGCCTATTGCGGCAACCCAGGAGTGTCTCGAGTGCCATGGCTCTGCTTCCATTGCGCCCAAAGCGATGATTGCCGCCTACGGCTCGAACAATGGTTTCGGCTGGAACAAGGGTGAGATCGTCGGCGCACAGATCATTTCGATCCCGCTGTCGGTGCCGGTAGCAAACGCCGATCGCGCCTACCACCGGCTGCTGCTGTTCCTCATCCTGACCATGCTGCTGGCCATTGCGGCTCTCGATGCCGGCGTCTTCTGGTTCGTCATCCGTCCGCTACGCGTGGTCTCCGCCAGCGCTGACCGCGCCAGCCGTGGAGAAAAGAACGTGCCTCCGGCCGCGGTGAAAGGGAAAGACGAGATTGCAACCGTGGCCGCGGCCTTCAACCGGATGCAAGTGAGCCTGGCCAAGGCCTTGAAGATGATTGAAGAGGAGTAGGCGGTACGGGTGCTAGCCACGGCACGATCTGAGGAACTTCAGCCGGTCCGCGTCGGATTCGATCTCCCCGGCCACGGCGCCACAAAGATCCTCGATAGAGGTGCACCGTTTCGCCGCCCGCTTGACGACCAGCTCGGAGATCGGCCCGATGTAGGCAGCCAGTTCCTTAGTGATCCGCTCCAGCGTCTTTGCGTCGATAGCCGAGGCAACAGGGGCCGAGGCAACTGGCGCTCGATCCCCAATGTGCTCAGCCGCTTGATTTGCGGGCAATGCTTCCGCCTGACCCTCGGCCTGTATTTCTCCATTGGCGCCCTTGTCGGCGGATGGGGCCGGGCACGGCACATCCATATAGCGCCCCAGAGCCTGAATCAGCGCCTGCACATCCTCTTTCCAGCGCGCATAGGTCAACTCCACCGCGTTTCTATAAGCCAGCTCCTTCAGATCATCGGGAAGCTGGTCAACGCGGGGCATCTTCGCCGCGCGCACCAGCACGGGCACCACCGGGATATCGCGGCGCAGGGCCGAGGCGAGCTCGATGCGCACAAAGTCGTTGGGATCGTCCAGCCGGCGGCTGCCCGCGTCATCCTTTGTCTCCAGCCACTCTCGTCCGATCACCGCAAGCAGCACGCTGCACGAGGCAACACTCTTGTCGATCGCCTTGCGGAAGTCACGGCCCGGCTCGATCGCCGCCACATCCATAAACACGGACTCGGCGCTGAAGTGGGACGTCAGGTCGTCGAACAGGCGCCTGGATTCACCCTCTGAATCGCTCCTTCGATAGTTGAGGAAGATGGTGCTCAGAGCAGCCTCCCGAGGACGAAGCGCAGGCCCGATTGCGGTGTCTGGTCGAGCGGAGACGCGAGTGGGCGGTGCGGAATCACTGCTGTTGAGTGTAATTGTTCCGGTCTCAATCGCTCGATTTGCGATTTTCGATCATGGCGCGCAGCTCCGCGGCGAGAGAGGTAAGGCGGGCGGACTCGTCGGGATCGGGTGGGGATTCTGGCGCGTACGAGGCTTCCAGTTCTCTGGCTACATTGGTTCCGCGCGTCAGATTGAACGTGCCCAGCACACCGGCGAGTTTATGTGCGGCTGCTTGTGCGGCCT
>JBEKWT010000428.1:0-2852 GCA_049512795.1 Occallatibacter sp. | reverse complement strand
CTCTCAGGTTTCACGCGGGCTAGGGGCTGAGGTAAGCGAGGCTTCGACTCGGTGTTATTCTTCCTCTTCGTCCACGGGGCGTTTGGCGGTGGCGAGGAATTAGACCGAGGCTGGTCCGAAGAAGACTGCAGGCGAGACGTTGAATCGGCGGCTCAGGCGCGCGATGTGGTCGCGGTTGAGATGGCGCTTGCCGGAGAGGACCAGCGAGACGGTGCTTTCGCTGCCAAGTTCGGGAGCGATGTCGCGCTGCGAGAGTCCGCTGTGTTCAAGGAGGAAACGCAAAACGTCGGCAGGCTCGGCGGCCGGGATCGGGTAGCGCTCCTGCTCGTAGCGCTCGACAAGCAGCGTCATCAGCTCGATCGCTTCCTCCTCTTCCGGTGTGGGATCGGGCTTCGCGGTGAGCGCGAAGAGAGCCTGCGTGTATTCCTCGAGCTCTGCTTCCGTGTGGATGACGCGAGGCGCGCCCTGCCGGATCATCTCTGTTGGATTTGCCAGCGTCGTGCTCATCATTTCACTCCCTTGTCCCAGTTCGCCCGGCTGTCGTATTGACGATGCGTCAGGAACGAACGGATATAAATATGACCCATCGTGACGCGGCCTTCTTTCTCGCGCGCGTAGTGAATGATGGTGACGAGCCGGTAACGGTTCTGACGGATATTGAAGATCACATATCCGTCCACATCATCGGCGTCCTTGAAGACCTGGCGTACTTCCACGAAATTCCGCCATCGAGCCTCCGAAGCGATCCTGTACCAGGCCCGGATTTCCTTGGCAGCGTCAGGAAACTGCTCTTCGGCCCGCACCAGGTGCTTGCGTGTGACAACATGCATGGATCTCTTTCAAGAGACGCTCTGACGTACAGCCGCCCCTGGAACACCGCACATTCTCAATATACTTTGCAAATTGCAAAGATGTCAAGGAAAACTTTTCATTTTGCAAAGTTTTTCTTAAAAGACGCTGCATTCCGCTCTTATTGGCCGGCGCGTCGAGCGGCTCTCGAAATGGAGACTTGGGCTCCGGTGTTACACGGCTTTGCTTATATCGCCGGAATCGAGATTGCGAGTGCGGCGACGCCAGATGGCGCGGAGAAATGAGATCGGGCTGATGAGTATGGCGGCGAGAACCAAGAATAAGAGCGAGGTTCCCAGAGAGTTTTGGTGCTCGAGCGAGAGCCCAATCAGGCCGAGCACGATGCAAACGATGATGACAAACACGAGAATGCCAAGGGACAGGAACCAGAACCACCAGAGCATTGGAGGCATTCCCGATACGATTCGCGCGGCGGGATTTGCCGTCCGCACGCGAGCGACCAATGCGCTGACAAATTGAAAGAAGGCCGGTGAGCGGTCTTCAAAGTTGCCAAGGCTGAGATAGTGATGGCTGGTGAGCTGAATTGCGGCGCCGGAATCGAGGGTTATTACACAACGATTCGATCCAAATGCAGACCTGCCTGCGCTGTAGATCCATATCCCGGGGACAGAGTAGATTCTGACCGTTTTGATATGGGCGAAGGGCAGGCTGCCGCCGGGCCAGAGGATTGCGGTGTCAGTCAGGGTGTACTCTTCGGTCTTTGCCACGAGAGATCGCCGGACTTGGTATGTGAGGTCGGGCATGGTGGAGGGGTCTCCTCAAGATGGAGGATAGCTGGTTTTGGCGGCGGCTTCGCACAGGGAGGCGATGGGGGAGAGTTGAGATTGTGGGGTTTCGCTCAGGACGAAAGAGCGGCAACCGCAATCTCAGTCAATCGTATCTTCGGGCCGGGGTGGTTCGCCGCCCTTGCGGTTCAAGATGCGGAGAAAAGCCTCATCGTCGGCTCGTGCACGGCGCTCGGCAAAGAAACGCTCGGTCTCCATGGCGGAAATCTTCTCTGCAGCCGCGATGACCAGAAACTGATTCATGCTGGTTCCATCGCGCTCGGCGATCTTTTCGAGGGCAGCTTTCATGGAGACGGGCAACCGGAGCGGAAATGTTGCAACGCGCGTGGTCATGGCTTTAACCTCCTGAGAACTTCACCCGGACGCAACACTTCGATATCGAAGCCGGCCCGTGCCTCTCTGAAATCTCTTTCGTTAAAAGTGACAATTGCGAATGCCCGACCGTTGATTGCTGCATCGAGCACCAGTTCGTCTCCTGGGTCGTGGAGTTGCGGCCGCCAGCGAAAAAACAACTCCACCGGCTCCGCCAGCGAAATCAGCCGGTCGACAAACGAACGAGTATCCGATTCACTCAGTCCGGAAGCCAGACGGTGTTCGGCCAACAGGCATTGCGACTCGTATTCCAGGGCGAGCGCGACTGTGAGGAGCATCGATGCCTGACCGAGCCGAATTTGCTTCAATAGTTCCGCCGAGCCGCCGGTAGGGCTGCGCATCGCTGCGACCACGACGTCGGTATCGAGAACCAGCCTCACCTAGAGAAATGATACCACATCACGGGCGATATCACATATGAGACAGCCCAGAGATCGGAAGAGCCGCCGAACGTACAGGCCTTCTGATTGAAGCGTTTGTGTTCCTACTCTTCCTCTTCGTCGATGGGGCGTTTGGCGTTGGCTAGGATTTTTTCGGCGACCAGCTGCGGGACGATGTCGTAGTGGTCGACTTCCATGCGGTAGCTGCCTTTGCCCTGGGTCATGGAGGTGAGCTGGGTTCCGTAGGCGAGCATCTCGGCCATGGGAACCTGGGCGTTGATAACCGTGGTGCGGCCCTTGGACTCCATTCCGCCGACGCGGCCGCGGCGGCCGTTGAGGTCACCCATGAGCGCGCCGGCGAATTCGTCGGGCGCCTCGATTTCGACCTTCATAATGGGCTCCAGCAGACAGGGCTTGCACTGCTCCATGGCATGTTTGAAGGCCA
>JBEKWT010000427.1:0-2857 GCA_049512795.1 Occallatibacter sp. | reverse complement strand
TTTGATCCAGACTTCACATTGCACTGTCCAGATTGTAAACATACGTCCCGATGACCCGGATCACGATCTTTCCTGCATCCGTCCAGAGGCACGAACCCAGGTGTACACGGCGGGGCTTTTGCCAGGACCAGAAAGGTCACGAATCGTTGCATGCCGAAGCGATTTCTTGGCTACTTCCTCATCAACCCCAGTCGGCGTCTGAAGTTGTTTTCGCCTCGCTGCCAAGCCGATCCAGCCGGCAGCGGCAAGGCTTCAATCCACAGGAGAGCGCCTTTGAATGACCCTCTCCATTCGTCCATTCGCGGGAGCCGAATCGAACAGGCTGGCCGATGCCGAAGGATATAATGTCTTCACACGAAAGGTTTCAGTACCTCCAGCCAAATTTTGGCATCACTCTCCGTAGTTCCGTGCGGTCGTGAAGGGCACATTGCCTGGCCTAATGCTGACGGGATTCCGTGCAACTGGCCTGATTGATGATAGAAAAACTTAAACCTGGCGACTCAATCGCTGATTTGTGTGTGGTTGGCTCGGGCCCTGTGGGAATGGCTCTGGCATTGGAGTTTGAACAGCTTGGTCGAGACGTGGTGGTCCTGGAATCCGGAGATGAGGAGCTTAACCCCACGATTGGTGAGGCGTCCCGCGCGGAAATTGCGGATGCGCGCCGACACGCCGAGATGGATCTGGCAGTCTGTCGCGCCCTCGGCGGTACGTCATGGACGTGGGGCGGGCGCTGCGTGGCCTTTGATGAAGTGGACTTCCTGGATCGCGATTTCGTGCCAGACTCGCACTGGCCCGTCACCCAACAAGCCATCCAGCCCTGGTACAAACTCGCCAGCAAGTATCTCCTGTGCGGCGACGATTCATTCGCGATTCCCTATGCGCGCAAGCTTAGCGACGGGTTAACGCTCGATTTTGTGGAGCGCTGGTCGACCGAGCCGCGTCTGATCCTTTCGCATCGCGATGCATTGCGGCGCTCGCCGCGGGTCAAAATCGCGCTGAGAAGCACAGTCACCGGGTTGAATCTCACACAAGATGGGCAGACGGTGGAAAGCCTGATCGTTGACACGCCCAGCGGAAGCCGCACCCTCAAGGCACGGCAGGTCATCCTGGCGGCGGGCGGAGTTGAAACAACACGGCTCTTGCTCCACTTCCAACAGAGTCACCCGCACCACTTCGGTGGTGTCGATGGGCCGCTCGGCCGCTACTACATGGGGCATCTTTCCGGAAAGATCGCGAGCATTCAGCTCGACAGGCCGGACTCCTTCACGGACCTCGACTTCAAGCTGGACAAAAATGGCGCCTTTTACCGCAGGCGCTTCATGCTGACCACTAATGCGCAGACGGCGAATCGTGTTTTGAATACTTCATTCTGGCCGGACAACCCGCCGTTTTACGATCCCAACCATCGCAGCGGAGTGCTTTCCTCGGTCTTTCTGGCTCTAGCTTTTCCGCCCACGGGGCGCTATCTGCTCCCTGAGGCGATTCGCGTTGCTCACACGGGTCCAAGGCCGTACCAGATTGCCGCTCATCTGCGCACCGCCATACTGGGCGCGCCGCGCGGAGCCCTGGACATGTATCGGATTTTGCGCGATCGTTTCCTGCGCAAACCCCGCAAACCGGGCTTTCTGGTACCGAACCGTGGCGGCAAATACGCCCTGCACTACCATGCCGAGCAGGTTCCAAGCCCGTCCAGCCGCATCCGGCTCACCGGTGACACCGACGCCTTCGGCGTTCGCCGCGCCAACATCGATCTGCGCTATACCGATCAGGACATCGATAGCGTGGTGGAATCGCACCGGCTGCTCGATCAGGCTCTTCGCGCCAATGGCATTGGTCGCCTGGAGTACTGGGATTCTCCCCAGAAGATGCGCGAGCATATCTGGGAAACGGCCTCAGATGGATTCCATCAAGTCGGGAGCGCGCGCATGGGAGAAGATCCTGCTCAGAGCGTCGTAGACCCAGACCTGAAGGTGCATGGGCTGTCCAATTTGTACGTCGCCTCGTCGGCCGTCTTTCCCTCCACGGGCCAGGCTAACTCGACGCTGCTCGCCGTCGCATTCGCCATGAGGTTGGCGCACCGGCTGGCAGGATTGAAGCAATAGCGATGTTATTCTACCGCCATGCGCACCACTGAAATTGTTCTTTGCGGACCGCAGACGCCGCTGCCTCGCGTATCGGTTCTCGGCTTGGGATGCGCCGCGATGCTTGGCCGCGCGGGAAGGCGCGATTCTCTGGCTGCGCTGGGCGCAGCGTACGACGCTGGAATCACCTTTTATGACACGGCGCGCTCGTATGGCTACGGTGCCTGTGAAGGATTACTCGGCGAGTTTTTCGCCGGCAAGAAGCGTGATTCCGTCGTGCTATCCACGAAGTTTGGGATTGTGCCGGCAAACCCGAACGGATGGAAGCAGCGCGTAAAGCCGCTGGCACGAGCAGCGATACGGCTCTTTCCGGGGCTCCGCGGCCTGGCCAGAAAACAAGCCGCGGATCAATTCGCGAGCGGACAGTTCACGGTTGAAATCCTCAAGTCCAGCTTTGAAATGAGTCTGCGTGAGCTCAAAACCGATTACGTTGATGTTTTGCTCATGCACGCGGCGCCGATCAGTGCGCTCGAGCAGGACAGTTTGATGGAGGAGCTGGGGCGCCTTGTCGAGGCCGGCAAGGTTCGTATGGCAGGCATTTCCGGCGAAGAAGATGTCATCGGCGCTGTCTTCGCCAACCGGCCCTCGCAGCTAACAACGGCACAGTTCGCCTTGAACATCTTCAATCTGGCTTTTACAGCGCAGACCGTTCGGGCCGCGCAATCAATGTTTCTTGTCGCGAATCATCCCTTTGGCGGGCCAGAAGGCGTCAGCCG
>JBEKWT010000426.1:0-2869 GCA_049512795.1 Occallatibacter sp. | reverse complement strand
ACAAGGTAGTGACCCGCCGTCAATCGGTTCAGGAGGGCCAGCGTGCCAAGCTGCACCGCCATGCCCATGGCTCCCACCACGTTGAACTTGCCCCACCGGATCAGCGCATTCATCTCAGCGGCTCCTGCCGAAAGAGTTGGGCGGTGTGCCGCACCGTCACCGCCGCTGCCATTCCGGCCATCCCCAGCGTCGCAATCATCCCGCCCAGATCGAAGAGAAACATTCTGTGCCCAAACACCGTCGCATACGGGCTGCGCAGTGCGGCCAGGCAGCCCATCGCCAGCAGAATCCGAATCTCCGTCGGGCCAAAAATCCCCTGCGAAAGCTCAAAGCACTTCAATGTATAAGTGGCCAGGTAGCTTTCGCTCGATAGCACCAGGAACGCGATCAGCATGGCCATCGCCGTCGCCTGATGCAGCAGCCCGCTCCAGCCGAGCCCGCACATCAGCGCCACTGCTCCCAGAACGTCCACGATGTGGTCCACATAGAATCCATAGCGCGGCCGCTCCTGCCGGCGCACGCGCGCCAGCGTCCCATCCAGGCTGTCACCCAGCCAGTTCAATGCCAGGCACACAATCACCCCGAGCAGGAACCAACGATCGTATCGAGACAACGCAAAGCAGATGCCCGCTCCAATCTGCGCGCTCAAGCCCAGCACGGTCAGCTGGTCGGAACTCACCCACATCGGCGCGCGTTCGGCCATCCACTGCAAAGCGCGCTTCTCCATCCGCGCCGTCAACGCCTCATTCACACGTCGCGCGTTCTCAAACGCCGCCTCATTCTTCGCTGCCAGAATCTGTGTGCTCATTCTTGTCCTCTTTCCACGTTGCCTTCGGTTTGCCATCGCTGCGGCACTACTTCTTCAGCGCATCCCGTGTCGCCTGCAGCGTAAACTCCAGCGATTCCCTCGGCACACTCTCCACAAACGGTCCTATCAACCAACCCAGCCCCGTCGGAATGGAGCGTGTCAGCGAAACCGACTCGATCTGGAGGTACAACCCGCCGTCCCGCTCCTCGTAACTCCAGTAGGTGTTCATCCGCCAAAGGAACCCGTGCTCTTCGCTTGGAGTCAGTGCGCGCTCCTTGGCTGTTCCCGCCGCGTCAATCTCACTGATCTGTGTGCTCCGCGACGTGCAGTACCCATGATGCGCATCCAGCCGGCCGAACGTGACGTCGTACGTTCCGTCCGTCACGACCGTCAATATGTGGTGCTGCACCACGCGCATTGTCATCTGGTAGTGATCGCCCTGTTGCCCGAGCACGTTTGCCCGGACCACTTCCGGCGCCCAGTGCCGTGGATAGGCCTCGAAATCCTGCAACAAGCGCTCATAATCAGCGAGTGTCACTCCCGGAAGAAACGCGGTTCCCCGCCAGTCATGAACCAGCGCTCCCGGCAGCTCCACGCCATTCGCCGGCGTCAGTTGTTCAATCACTACCTCGCCTCGCCGTAGGCGCGCGCGATCCACGGGTGCAAGAAAACTGTCCTCCGATTCATGTTGCTTAGCGAGCCGCGATTCAACGCGGTCGGCATAAGCTTGGAACCCGGCAAGAGCGTCAGGCGTGGGCTCTTCCGCGGCCAGCCCTGCAGCCATCGCAAGAAGGAGCACTGCACCGGCTGCCTGAATCCATTGCGATTTCGCTCTTCGCTCGTTCCTCATGTTCCGCACTTTACCTTTTCGACGCAGGCCGCGCAATGCACGCCGCATCACTCGCGAACGAATGATTCTCACTGCGCAAGGCACTCCAGCCGTTGGACTTCTGCCAACTTGTCATTTGCGCCAACCCGGCTTCTGCCCAACTCTCCATCGGCTGCGTTGTCAGCTACACTTGTCAAAAGCCATGGCGGACATGAAGAGCGACCTTCGGCAAGACCGGCGCTATCGCTTTGGAATCTTTGAAGCGGACGCCGCCACGGGTGAGTTGCGCAGGCAGGGAATGCGCGTCAAACTCAACGCCCAGCCATTCCAGATTCTCCTCATGCTGCTCGACCGATATCTGGACGGGCCCGGTCAGTTGCTCACGCGCGATGAGATCTCACGCGTGCTTTGGCCCGAAGGCACCTTCGTCGACTACGAACACGGCGTCAACTCCGCCATCAACCGTATCCGCGAAGCTCTCGGCGACACGGCTGGCAGTCCCAGATTCGTCGAAACCCTCGCCCGTCGCGGTTATCGCTTCCTAGCTCCCGTCGAACGAATCGCCGAACGCATCCCTGACCGCAATCTCGACCGTATCGCCGACCGCATCCCTGAACGCATCCCTGAACGCAATCTTGCTCGCATCGATTCCGGCCAGGCCCCGCAGCCCGTGCCAATCGAGTCCCCGGCTTCCGCATCAAGTGACCACGCCGAGCCACCTTCACGTTCTGATCCTCAGCCGCGCACTCGGATTCTCGCCACGCCGGAGGATCTCCCCAGAACATCCTTCCCGGTGGTCCAGACGCTTTTCGTTCTCTTTCAGATCATGTATCTGGGTTTTTATGTGGGTGCGCTGGCCAATCTGGCGGAGATCGACGGTCTCCTCTCGCTGCTACCCAGTTCAACAACTGTGTTCCACTTGCTCATCGTTTGTGCCGCCACTCTCATCCCCACCCGCGCCTTTGTCCTCTGCGCCGCCCTCTTTCATGCGCCGGGATTCCGCGATAAATTCCTCAAGCTCTGGCCGTTTCTGCTTGTCTTCGACGAGCTTTGGTCCCTCTCGCCTTTCCTACTCCTCCACCACATCAACTTCGGCCTCGCGCTCGCCTGCACCACGCTTCTCGTCTACTCGCCTTTTGCGCAACGCTCTCTCGTCCTCATGGGCGCAGGCAGCGCATCTGGCGAAGCCCGCTAGCCACGCTGACTCGCTAGTCGGCGATTCCCTTAGTCCC
>JBEKWT010000425.1:0-2876 GCA_049512795.1 Occallatibacter sp. | reverse complement strand
ATCTCGTCGTGGGCAAATTCGATGGCCGACAGAATGACCTCTTCGGTCTCCTCCTTTGCGCCCGACTCGATCATCACGATGCCGTCCTTGTGACCGACCACCATGATGTTCACCGTCGTTGCTGCGCGCTCCGCGTACGTGGGATTGGCCACGAACTCGCCGTTCACGCGTCCCACGCGCACGGCTCCAACGGTTGCGCTGAAGGGAATGTCGGACAGAGCCACCGCCGCGGCTGCCGCATTGATTGCGACCACGTCGGGATCGTTCTCCTTATCCGCGGAGAGAACCAGCGCAATCAACTGCGTTTCATTGCGAAATCCATCGGGAAACAGCGGCCGCAAGGGCCGATCGATCTGACGGCAAGTCAGGATTTCTTTCTCGCTGGGCCGGCCTTCGCGCTTGATAAATCCGCCGGGAATGCGTCCCCCGGCATATGTGTACTCGCGGTAATCCACCGTGAGGGGGAAGAAGTCGATGCCTTCCCTGGGGTCGGGAGAAGCCACTGCAGTGGCCAGAACGACGCTTTCACCGGTCGTCACCAGCGCGGCGCCGGAGGCTTGCTTGGCCATGCGGCCGGTCTCAAAGACCAGTCGCTTGCCGCCGGTTAGCTCGACGGCTACTTCATGTTTCGTAGACATAATGTCCTCGTTTCGTTTTTTTCGCTTGGGAAATTTGTGTGGGGAAGGCGCGCACGAAGCGCTGGCCTTGAGGCCAACCGATGTGTGGACGATCTCGCCCACAACTCTGCCGCGCGAGAGAAACACCTCTGCGCGGGCTCAGGCGTCCTCTTCAGGCCGCCCGGCGCGCCTTGGTCCGGTATTCCATGTTGTATGGGGACCGTGACCAGTGTCCGGTCTGAATGCTTCCGGTTCAATGTCAGCTTTCGTCGTTTACTTGCGGATCCCGAGTTTGCCGATCACGTCGCGATAGCGGTCCGTGTCGTGCGTCTTCAGGTAATCCAGCAGGCGGCGGCGCTTGCTCACCAGCATCAATAACCCACGCCGGGATGCGTGATCCTTTTTGTGGGCCTTGAAGTGCTCGGTCAGGTCGTTGATCCGTTCGCTCAGAATCGCGATCTGGACTTCCGGCGATCCGGTGTCCGTCTCGTGGGTTCTGAAGCGTTTGATCAGGTCAGTCTTTTTTTCAATCGCCAGCACGGCGTTCAGTACTCCTCATTCTCTCTCGTGTCCACTCTTCAGTGTCTACTAAAAGATTAACATGAACCCCCTCAACCACAAAGCCCGCGAGGCTTCCCGGAGTGGCCGGGATTGAGAGGTGCGGACTTCAGCCCTGTTGTGGTGGAATCTTCAAATTGGCCCGGCAACCGATGTTCCACGATCGCACTCTGATTCGGTATAGTGTTTGTCTGCGGCGGGGCCACTGATTTCCCCATTCGGCCGGAAGATGTCCGGCGAAAGCTCCGGCCAATCTGACAACCACGACAACACATATAAGGAGGAGCAAATGGCCGATTCATCTATTACTGGAATCGAGAAACAATCTGTCGGCTGGGCCATCGCGCTGAGCATTCTGTTGATCCTCGCTGGTTTCCTGGCGATTGTTGTTCCGCTAGCCGCAGGGATCGGAGTCGCGGTTGTGATCGCCTGGCTGCTGGTGCTCGGAGGCGTGGCGCACCTGGCCATTGCCTGGCACATCCGTCCAACCGGTGGCCTCATTTGGCAGGTGCTTCTTGGCCTGCTTTACTTCGCTCTGGCGGTTTACCTGCTCGGTTGGCCGGTCGCCGGCCTCGCCTCACTTACGCTGATTCTTGCGTGCTACCTCTACCTCAAGGGCATTCTGGTGTTGATTCTGGCCTTCCGCATCCGCCACATAGGAGGCGCCGGCTGGCTATTCTTCGATGGTGTCATCGCCCTGATTCTGGGTTCAATGATCGGCCTGAGCTGGCCGTCCAGCAGCGAGTGGGCCATCGGAACCCTGATCGGGATCAGCATGCTCTTCGCGGGGTTCACCCGGCTTCCAATGGCGATTGCAGCGCGCAAGTTCGAGGCAAAACCCGCATAGGCTGCTTCACCGCTTGAGCCGCACCGATTCCGGAATCTTTAGACCGAGAGAAGCCGGGCAGCTGCCCGCTTCTCTCGACGCAACTGATCCGTTGGGTGCATAAGTTCACCTCCTGAGACAGGACGTCAAATTCGGAGTCGCGTGAGTCGAGCCGGGCGCAGGACTGGCGGCCCGGCCTCCTTCCGAATCCCTTATCGATTCTTGCGTGCTAGACTGTGCACGCATTTCAAGCCCGTGTCCGCCGGCCTCTTCATGCGAGATGCCCTTGAGCGATTCGGCACGGGTTCGGAGACTGCCATGCCCGACTCACCTGCAGATCGAACGCTCCATTCTTCTCTCACTCGTCGCCGCTTTCTTTCGACAGCAGCGGCTTCAGTCGCCGTTTCATCCAGTCCCATTCTGCGAGCAGCCCGTGTCGCGGCTTCCGATCGCATCACGCTTGGCGTCATCGGCTGGGGCATGATGGGCCCAGCGAATACCAAGGTCTTTCTCACGCTTCCCGACTGCAAGGTCGTCGCAGCATGCGACATCGAGACGAATCACTTGCAGGCGGCGCTCGACACCATCAATGGCCACTACGGAAACAAGGACTGTGCCTCCTACCACGACTACCGCGAATTGCTAGCGCGCAGCGATATCGACGCCGTAATGATTGCCGTCCCCGACCACTGGCATGCGCTTCTAGCCACTGAAGCGGCCGCTCGCAAGAAAGACATCTATGGCGAAAAGCCCCTGGCGCGAACCATCGCCGAGCAGCAGGCCATCGTCAAAGCTGTGCAACAGAACGGCGTTATTTGGCAGACCGGCTCCTGGCAGCGTTCGCTTCCCACGTTCCACAAAGCCTCGGAGATTGT
>JBEKWT010000424.1:0-2877 GCA_049512795.1 Occallatibacter sp. | reverse complement strand
CGCGGCATTTGCCGAAGGCGCAGAGTTGACGCTGGTCACGTTTGACCGGGCGTTGGCGGGGAAGGCGAAGGGCGCGGTGCTATTGGGGTGAAAAGGTTGCAGCTGCTTCGACTCGGATGCTGCTTTGCTCAGGATGACAAATCATCAGCAGATGAGGGAAGAACAAACTCAGGATGACAGCGCGTTGGTGAGCGATGGTGCTTCGCTGGATCGGGCTGTCGTGCGCTGCAGGCGGTTCTTGTAGCTGGCCGTGATGAACTCGCGGAAGAGCGGGTGGGGCTCGAGGGGCTTGGACTTGAATTCGGGGTGGAACTGGCAGCCGAGGAAATAGGGGTGGCCGGGGATCTCGACGATCTCGACGTAGGTTTGGTCGGGGGTGGTGCCGCTGATCTGCAGGCCGGCGCCGGTGAGCAGGGCTTCGTACTCGCGGTTGAATTCGTAGCGATGACGGTGACGCTCGCTGACCTCCTTTTGGCCGCCGTAGGCGCGGCTGGCGAGCGAATCTTCCTGCAAAACGCAGGTCCACGCGCCGAGACGCATCGTCCCGCCCATCTCTTCGACGCCGAGTAGTTCGCGCAGCTTGTAGATGATGCGGTGCTCGGCAGCGGGATCGAACTCGCTGGAGTTTGCGTCTTTGAGGCCGCAGACGTTGCGCGCGAACTCGATGCAGGCGGTTTGCATGCCCAGGCAGATGCCGAAATAGGGGACGTTTTTCTCGCGCGCGTAGCGGATGGCGTTCAACATGCCGTCGATGCCGCGCTTGCCGAAGCCGCCCGGAACGAGGATGCCGTCGAAGCCCTCGAGCTGCGATTCGTAACTGCGGTCGTCGGGGCCGGTGGATTCGAGACCTTCGGCCTCGATCCAATGAATTTTGAGTTTCAGGTTTTGTGAAATCGCCCCGTGGGTCAGCGCCTCCTTGAGCGACTTGTAACTGTCTTCGTACTCGACATACTTGCCGACGATGGCGATGGAGACTTCGTCTTTGGGGTGGTAGCAGCGGTCGACCAGCTCGCGCCAAGGTGCGATGTCGGCCTCGGGCGCGTCTTTGTGCAGGTATTTGAGGATGAGAGAGTCGACGCCCTCCTCGGCAAAGCCAAGCGGGACTTCGTAGATGAAGGGCACGGTCTTTGCGCCGATGACGGCCTTTTCTTCGACGTTGCAGAAGGCGGCGATCTTTTGCTTGATGTCGCGGCTTAGGGCGCGATCGGAGCGGCAGAGGAGAATGTCGGCCTGAATGCCGATGGAGAGCAGCTCCTTGACCGAGTGCTGCGTGGGCTTGGTTTTGAGCTCCTGCGCGGCGGCGATCCAGGGAACGAGCGTGAGGTGGACAAAGACGGTATTCTCGCGGCCCAGCTCCTGGCGCATCTGGCGAATGGCTTCAAGGAACGGGAGGGATTCGATGTCGCCAACAGTGCCGCCGATTTCAACGATGGTGACGTCAGCGCCGTTGGCGGCGATTTTGCGCATGGCGTTCTTGATTTCGTTGGTGACGTGGGGAATGACCTGAACGGTTTTGCCGAGGTAGTCGCCGCGGCGCTCCTTGAGGATGATCTGCTCGTAGATGCGGCCGGTGGTGTAGTTGTTGTCGCGCGAGAGGGGCGCGTGGGTGAAGCGCTCGTAGTGGCCGAGGTCGAGATCGGTTTCAGCGCCGTCATCGGTCACAAAAACTTCGCCGTGCTGGAAGGGCGACATCGTGCCGGGATCGACGTTGAGGTAGGGGTCAAACTTCATCAGGTTGACGCGAAGGCCGCGGCTCTCAAGCAGGCAGCCAATGGAGGCGGCTGCAAGACCCTTGCCTAAACTGGACACAACTCCACCCGTCACAAAGACGTACTTTGCCGACATCGATGCAACCTCGTCACTAAGTTTTTGGGATTGGCCGTACCTGGTGGGCACATTCAAGTATGGCAGAGATTTGGGGTGCGGCGAAAGAGGAAATTATGGCGGAGTTGATGATAAGTGGACAATGTCCCGACTAACGAGACTGGATGCAATGGGTTGCGAGGGGATCCTGGGCAGGTTTGGGACGGGCGTTTCGGGGCTGGCCCGGACGGGTTTAGGATGCTCTCGGGGAATCGGCTGCGATGACGAGCAAGATTGAGGTGCTGAAGGCCGACATTACGACGCTGGCAGTGGATGCGATTGTGAACGCGGCCAATGAGACTTTGCTGGGCGGGGGCGGCGTGGATGGGTCGATTCATCGGGCGGCGGGGACGGAGCTCTTTGACGAGTGCTACCAGATTGGCGGATGCCCGACGGGCGAGGCTCGGCTGACGAAGGGCTACCGGCTGCCGGCGAAGTTCGTGATTCATACGGTGGGGCCGGTTTGGAGCGGCGGAGAAAGCGGCGAGCCCGAGCTGCTGGCGGGTTGCTACAAATCGGTCTTCAGGATTGCGCGGGAGAATGGGATTCGGTCGCTCGCATTTCCGGCGATCAGTTGCGGCGTGTACCGGTTTCCGGTTGAGCGCGCGGTGAAGATCGCGGTGAGCGAGACGGTGGCGGAGCTCGTCAGCAGCGACGCGATTCAGAGGGTGGTGTTTGCGTGCTTTGGGAATGAGATTTTTCAGGCGTACCAAAGAGGGGTGGACGGGATTAGCTAGATCGTTTGCGAAGCCTCGCATTCGGTTCGTGCTGAGTTGAGAGTGGAAGATTGAGGTTCGAGGTATCCCACCCTTGGCGCAAAAAACAATTACGCGCCAAGGATGGGGCACCCATCTTTCTTGCTGAGACGAAGTAGAAAAATTCTCAGAAGTTAAACGTGATCTTCGCGGTCATGGCACGCGGAGTGACGTAGTGCGTGCCGCTGAACGTCGATAGGAAGTTGTAGAGCGCGTACTTGTTGGTGACGTTAATTGCGGTCAGGTCGAGGTCAGTCTT
>JBEKWT010000423.1:0-2899 GCA_049512795.1 Occallatibacter sp. | reverse complement strand
CGCCCGTCGCCAGCGTAGCCGCGTGAGCCGCAACTCCGCGCCCGCCGTTGCTGCCCCAATGCAAAAGCTGGCAATGCGTCGAGTCGCATAAGTCGTAGTCCGCGTGCCCGTGCGCCTCGTGCAGCGCGAAACTTCGCACCACAATCGCCAGGGCCTTCACGGACTCCACGCTGTCCGTTGCGCCGCTTTCGCTCGCGACCACCCTCTCTACATAGCTTTCCACTGGCAGCGTAACAACGATGATGAGCGCGCCCGCCCGCGCCGCAATCGACACAGGATCGTGCAGAGTGACGGTTTCGCCGTGCGCCGTGAGCGTCACGGGGTCGGCCAGGAAAATATGGGCCACATTGCTGTTTCTGCCCGCCACAGTCAGCGTCAGCGCGTCTTCTTCCGCGCGAATAGTCGCCGGTTGAGTCAATGCGGCCGCGGCACACTCCGCGCAGCTTCGCAATGCGATCTTGTGATTTGGCTTGTCGGGCGTGAGCACAACTTCGCGGTCATGCCACAGCGTCCACATTCCCACGCGCAGTGTTTCTCGCGCATCGGCCGGAGTTTCTTGCGGCGTCGCAATTGCGGAGTTCACCGCGGCCTGCGGCGCCGGCGTCATGCCGGACCAGATCACGCCGGGCCAGGCCACGCCGGCTGCCGCGAGCAGGCTTATGAGCAATCGCGACCTCCACTGTAGATTCACGGCCGATCGAGTCACGGGCGGTCGAGTCACGGGTGCTCCAATGGCGCGCCGGCCAATGCTTCTCCGGCAATGTGCGCCGCATCCGCACCCCGGCCAGCGGGCAAGTAAACAACAATCACGACTTTGGGTTTCTGCGCGGGCGCCAAGCCTGCAAACCAGCCGTGAGTTCGGCTCGAGTGCTCACCCTCCGCAGTTCCTGTCTTACCCATCACCGCGACGCCGCCCAGGCTCGCTTGCCCGGCCATGCCGAAGCTGGCCGAGTCCTGAAGCCCCTCGCGCACCACTTGCACAGCATCGGAACCTGGATGTGCGGCCAGCTCCAGCGCGAGCCAGCGATACGCCACAGCCAGCTCCAGCGGCGTTACGCGCACGCCTTCAACTCCCAGCAGCGTCAATTGCTCCTCGTCAACGGAATCCGGCTCGCGATATTCAGCTGGCGCTTCATCGCGCGCAAGGCCAGTCACGCTCAGCAATCCTGTAGGCCGCAGCAGTTGCCCAAGCTCCCCTGGGCGCAGCGTGCGCGCCACCGCCGCAAAGTAGGTGTTGCAAGACCACGTCAGCGCCTCGCGGGCATCGAAGGGCGGAGCGAGCGGATGCGTGCACGCCAGCCGGTGGCCGGCAACCACGAGTTGCCGGTCGCAGGCGACGCGGCTGGCGGGATTCCACCGGCCCGCGCTCACCAGACCATACAGAACCAGCGGCTTCAGTGTTGATCCTGGCGCGGCCAGCGTTCGCGCCGCGTCATTCAGCCGGCGTGCCGCCAGCAAACGTCCGCTCGCGATATCGAGCACGATAATCCTAGCCTCAGGAGCCTCGCGCGCCGCGCGGTCAACGGCGCTCTGCCACGCCGGAGCGCCCGTTTGGCAAAACGCGCCCAGCGCTCCGCAAGTCGCGACAACGGCAATCAGCCGAAGAATTCTGTGCACACCAGAAGTATGAACGATGCGCGCTCGGAAAGGACAATTTACAATCCTGTCTGCGGCCTCGCATCTCCGTATCCTGCCGCGCGAATCGAATTCGTTGTCGCCTCATAGGGAAAAGTCGTCCAGCCAATGCGCTGAGCGCCGATGGCTCCGCCGTCGTAACGAATTGATATATACTTCTTCAGGTTGGCTCTGCCCCGCCCGGCGGGAGTAGTTCAGTGGCAGAACGTCAGCTTCCCAAGCTGAATGTCGCCGGTTCGATCCCGGTCTCCCGCTCCAAAAGACTCAAGAGTTTGCATATCCCGGTTTTAATCTGTGCTCCATGTGCGCTCCGATTACCTTGCCGCTTTGCTCAAGCCAGGAGCTGACTCGTATTCCGCGGTCAGTATTTTGGCACTCTGGGGTCAACCTCGTCGGACCAGGCTAGAATGCCGCCGGCAAGATTGGCCACGTTTGCAAAACCGGATTGCTTGAGAAACTCAGCAATACGCTGGCTACGCCCACCGGATTTGCATTGGACAATGATCTCCTGGTTGCGATCGATCTCGCCGATCCGCTCCGGAACCTCGTTCTGCGGAATCAACTTGCCGCCGATATTTGCGATCCGATATTCGAACGGTTCGCGAACATCGAGGATGAAGAGGCTCTCACCGGCATCCATGCGCCGCTTCAGTTCTTTTACGCTGAGTTGGGGAATTCCATTCTTCACCGCCCTTTGCACGTCGCTCTCGGATTCGAGACCGCAGAATTGTTGGTAGTCAATCAGATGGGTGACCGTCGGGCGGGTTCCGCATACTGGGCATTCAGGATTCTTGCGAAGCTTCAGTTCGCGAAAGCGCATCTTGAGCGCGTCCACGAGGAGCAAGCGACCGATCAGCGGTTCGCCAATGCCGAGAATGAGCTTGATTGTCTCGGTTGCCTGAATCACTCCGATGAGTCCGGGCAGAATGCCGAGAACGCCGCCCTCGGCGCAACTGGGCACGAGGCCTGGCGGCGGCGGCTCGGGATAAAGGCAGCGGTAGCAGGGGCCATCTTTCGTGGCAAAGACGCTGGCCTGGCCCTCAAAACGGAAGATCGATCCATACGCATTCGGCTTGCCCAACAGCACGCACGCGTCATTGACCAGGTAGCGAGTGGGAAAGTTATCGGTGCCGTCGGCAACGACATCGTAGTCTTTGAGGATATCGAGGGCGTTTGCGCTCGATAGCAGCGTATCGTGCTTCACGACGTTGAAGGCGGGATTGAGAGCCTTGAGCTTCTCCTCGGCCGAATCGAGTTTCTTGCG
>JBEKWT010000422.1:0-2908 GCA_049512795.1 Occallatibacter sp. | reverse complement strand
TCGCCCTCAAGGTGACTGCGCAGGGTGACCGTGCCGCCGTGAATGCGCGGCTCCAGGCCGTGCTTGATGCTGTTCTCGATCAGCGGCTGCAGCAAAATGCTCGGCACCAGAACTTCGAGCGTGCGCGGGTCAATATCCTTTTCGACGCGCAGCTTGTCGGCGCCAAAACGAACGACCTCGATGTCGAGGTAATCGTCGGTGAACTTCAGCTCCTCGCGCAGGGGAACATAAGCGTCGTGATCCTTGAGCAGCGCGCGGAGAATATTCGCCAATTTGACGGTCATCTGGCGGGCCATCTCCGGCTGGCTGCGGACGAGCGAAGAGACAGAGTTGAGCGTGTTGAAGAGGAAGTGGGGATTGATCTGGCGCTGCAAGGCGTCAAGCCTGGCCTCAAGCAGAAGGCGCTTCTGCTCTTCGAGCGACATCTCGACGCGCAGGGCATTCCACACCTTGATGGCGACCCCGACCGAGATGGGAGCGCACAGCCAGACGAGCGCCTGCAGCCAGAGATTGCTGGCGAGCAGCGCGAAAAGGCGATGCGGAAAGGCGTGGGCAATCCAGTCCCGGGCCATCTCCATCACCGCGATGAGAACGAGGAGGAGAAACTGGCGGTCGATGCGCGGCTTGATCAGGTTGCGGCGCACCCAGCGGTAAAGGCTGAGATCGATGAAGGGAGTGAAGGACCAGATCTCTTCCCGTTCGACAAAGCGGCTGATGGCGCCTGCGGCCAGGCCCAGAACAATATTGAAGGGCAAAGCCAGATATTCGTGGTGAAGCACGGCGGGGACAGACAACACGCCGCCGCTGAGCATGGCCCAGCCCGGACCAACGAGCAAGCCGAGGAGAATGATGGTTTCAAAAGAGATGTCGGCGGCAAGAAAGTTGGGAACCCAAAACCGAAGCCAAACTCCAAGAGTAAGCGGCACCAGGAAAAAAGCCAGCAACGCGAGGGTTTCCCGAGGGGTGCGCCGCTCGGCAAAAAACAGGCGCCGGAAAGTAGTAACGCGCGCCAGTACGCTGGCCACCGAGGCAACCACGCCCAGCTTGACCAGCAGCGTGATCCAGATCAGGTTGTCGGTCACACGATCAATGTATCGCGGCGCGCTGCCCGAAAGCGAGAAACGTGGCGCCGGGGGTAGTGTCCTAATTTAAACGATGCCTTGCGAAGGGTGAAACGTGGGAGTGAGTCAGTTGCCCTTTCAATCGGTCAAAGGCTATACGCCAGCGGGTGCCTGGGCTCGTAAAGCATGATGTCGTCCGCGCCAGGCACCGCCATCATGATTACGAGTCCCCATCCGTGATCCTGCACTTCGCCGTGGAACTCCGCTCCTTTGCCCTTCAGTTCAGCAACCGTTTGTGCAATGTCGTCGCACATCAGGGAGATCATATGGTGCCGCGGCGATTCGAACGTCTTGCCATCGTAGACGCTGTGGGTCGGGTGCACGCCCATCTCGCTCGGCCCGGTCTTGAAGATAAGCCAACCCGCGCCTCCGCCCCCCGCATCCTCGACGTAGGGCCAGCCGAGGACGTCGCGAAGGAATGCGCGGGTTGCGGGGGCATCGTCGGAATAAATCAGGTTGTGGATGCTGGTAATCATCGGACCGAACTCCTGAAGTCGCATAAAAACTGTACTATTTCGGTCGATTGCCGATCAAGAAGGAGTTCGTCCACTTGATGGTCGATGTCAAGGAACCAGCGAGCAAATACCGGAATTGCGGCCGCACCGTAAAATGAAAGCATGGCGCTGAAAAGCGTAAGAAAAGTTGCCGAGGCGGATTTCCCCACGCGCTGGGGCAGCTTCCGCATCCTCGGCTTCGAGGGCGAGCAAAGCGAAGCACAGCCGGGCTGCGAGCCGGCCCCGAACGTCGAGGACCAGATCGTCGAGGGCCTCGTTGCGCTGGTGATGGGCGACATTCACTCCGCGCCGCCGCTGGTGCGCATTCACTCGCAGTGCCTCACCGGAGACGTCTTCGGCTCGCTGCGCTGCGATTGCCGTCTGCAACTCGAGATGGCGCTCAAAAAAATCGCCGACGAGGGCGCGGGCATTCTCCTCTACGAGCAACAGGAGGGCCGCGGCATCGGCCTGATGGCCAAACTGAAGGCCTACGAACTGCAGGACCAGGGGCTCGACACCGTGCAGGCGAACGAGAAGCTGGGCTTTGCCGCCGACTGCCGCGATTACGACCTGGCGGCCGAAGCATTAAAGCTGCTCGGCGTTCGGCGCGTGCGGCTGATGACCAACAATCCCGACAAAGTGGCCGCGCTGGAGTCCGCGGGGATCACGGTGACCGAGCGCGTGTCCGCAGAAGTCGAGACCCAGGAGAGCTTCGAGCGCTATCTGCGAACGAAACAGGAGAAAATGGGCCACATCTTCGAACATCCCAACGAGGTCAACCGCTGACCAGCACCGGGCCGGATCGGCCGATTGTGGAAAACCGGGATGGTTACCGCTGTGGTGACCCTTTCGGGGCATAGCCACCGGTTGCAATTTTCCGTGTATTCTGGAACTGATTGCCGTGGAGCTTTTGCCGCGGAAACCCCGAATTGCGCTGAAGACTCGTAGATTGAGTCAAGGAGATTCGAATGATTCGCCGCTACGCTTTTCTCCTGGCCTTGATGCTGGCCGCCGTTGTGCTTCCGCTCCGCGCGCAAACCGGATGCGAGGATTCGCCTGAAGATCCGACCATCGTGCTGGCGCTCGTGGGTGGCGCGGGCGCATTGGTGGCGAGCCTGCGGGCATCGCGCAGCCGCAAGCCATAGCCTCAAAACAGCGGTCCCGCTCCTCAATAGAATGGGGAATACGACGGTGAAGCTTCCCCGCATTCTTTTCTCGCTCCCACTCTCTATCTCGATCTCTGCTTCCCTGGCCGCCTCTTTTTTCGCCATCTCCTTTTTCGCGATCCCCTTT
>JBEKWT010000421.1:0-2913 GCA_049512795.1 Occallatibacter sp. | reverse complement strand
CTGGCTCCGGCGGCCAGGCGCGCGGCGGTAAAGTCGCGCGATTCCTGCGTCCCCGCGCCAAGGAAGGCGCCGGCTTTATCAAACTGATAGACCTTCTCAACGAATGTCGCCGTGTGGCGCAGATAGGCAAGGTAGGCATCAAACATGTCGCCCTGAATGATTGCGGGCGGAGTCATCTTCGCTTTCACGTCGGGCGCATGGATGTTGGCCGCGACAAACGGACCTTCAAACTGGTGGTGGATTTGATGGCTGGTGGTGTAGCCGTTCGGATTGGGGCCGGTCCAGCCGTTGTATTGCACGGTGACGTGGAGCGGCTGCGAGCCGTCGCCGACGTAGTGGCCAAGCCAGCCGGCATAGAAGATGATGGCCGCTTCGACAGGCGCGGTATTCTGGCCGGCGGCCTTGAGGTTGCGGTAGTCGCGCATGGCAGCTTTGAGCCGCTCCCACACTTCATCGGTCTCCCAGGGCTGCAAGCCGATCTTTTCCGGGCGCTGGCCGGCGGCAAAGACCATAGCTTCGAAGTCCAGGCGCTTGTGCGGCAGCGGGCCGAGCGCGTCGGCCATCTCGAGGTTGATGAAGTGCTCCGGCGCCTGCGCTGCGCTGAGTTCCGGCTCGGCGGGCGAGCGCCAGCGGTCAGGCTCGGGGCCCAGGTACTCGATCTCGTCGATGGCGGCCAGCGTTCGCAGAAATGCGGGCACATCGGCCGGAAGCGTGGGAGCACGAGGGCCATACGATGATCAACCGGCTGGCTGCTTCCACGCGTGAGCAGGTGGCACGGTCACCGCCAGAAAAAACAAACCGCTCGCGGGAATGGCGAATCGAAGCAGACGCAAGATCAAGGATCGATGAAACATGCGGCCAGTATACGGCGCAATTAGCCGGGCAGACGAAATCGGGACGGTGGAAGCGCGTGCCACAGCACGATACCGGGGAAGACGGGCTCAACGGGAAGTGGTTACTGGAGCGTTTCATTTCAGGCCGCCCCGGGCCGATTTGCCTAGAGAGTCCGAAATCAAACGAATATACTACCTGCTAATCGTGCTACCGTCCGCGAAAGGCCTCTGAAGTGCGGTTGGAGCGCGTGGCGCATAGGCATGTTTCCCTTGGCACATGACGCTGATTGGCCGGCGTCCCCGGGCCAAATGGATGGCGGCGGTAGCACTGGCGTCAGGACCAAGGTTGCGCAGTTTCGAGCCAGGCGTTGGACGAGGAGCCGATGAGCGAGCGGCCGGAGGCATTGACCGAGCAAACGCAGCCCGCGCCAGTGGAGCAGGGCGGGGTCTCGCAGCTCTGGCTGATTCTTCCTTTGTTGATTGTGTTCACTTCTGTCGGAGCCGCACTTGCCCGCCTCTTTCCGCATTTCCCATGGGGATCGCTGCCTGTGGTGGCGGCCCTGTTGGCCACAGCTCTGTTTGCGCTGCTGTTAAATCGGCAGCTACGCCGCGTCGGATTCGCTCAGGATACACAGCCCATCGCCGAAGGACTGAGGGAGCTTCTGGACTCGGCTGGACCGGCGGTAGTTGCGGTGGACCTTGGAGGCAGGCTGATCTACTGCAATCCAGCGACCGAACGCGTGCTGGGCTACCGCACCCCTGAGCTGCTGGAACGGTGGGGCACCCTGGAGCTTCTTGCGCCCGGCGAGGCGGAGCGGCTGGTGATGGAAATGCAGAAGCTGTGCCGCGTGGAGCGGCCGGCAGAGGCCAATCGGGCCGGGCTGATGGCGGCGTACATGCAATGCGTGCGCATGCTGCCTCCGAGCACCGTTCCGAGTTTCGACGCCAAAGTGCGCCGCAAAGATGGGGTGCAGATTCCTGTGATGCTGCACATCTCGGCGTTGCGCGACGCGCTGGGCGAGCTTACGGGATTGGTAGTTGTGGCCGTGGATCAAACCGACAGCCAGAACCGTGAGCAGGTGCAGCGCGAGTCGCAGGAGCGGTACCGCGACCTGTTTGAGCACTCCACCGAGATGATCGCGACGCTGAGCCCCGCAGGTCAGTTTCTCTACGCCAATCCGGCGTGGAAGCGATGCTTTGGAGTGGATCAGGCGGCGCTGCTCGATTTGCGTTCCTTCGAAGAGCTGTTCTCAGAAGGCGTCAGGGACGAGGTGGCGGCGCTTTTCCGCCGCGCCCTCGATGGCGAGATGGTGGACCGTATTCCACTGCGCCACCACACGCTGGACGGGCGCTTGCTGGAACTGGAATTGAGCCTCAGTCGGCGTCAGAAGACGGGCGTTCCTCTTGCCGTCCGCTGCCTGATGCGCGATGTGACGCAGCAGAAGCAGCGCGAGAACCGGCTGGCGCTGCAACTGGCGGTGAGCCAGATCGTGGGAGAAAACGCATCCGGCGAATCGGCGGGCATGCGCATTCTTGAAGCGCTGTGCATCTCGCAGGGATGGGATGTGGCCATCGAGTGGGTGGTTGGCGCCGAGCAGAAGCATCTCGAATTTGGAACGGCATGGGGAGTACCCGGCCGCAACGCGGAGGCGCTTATCCAGGGCAGCATGGGGTTGACGCTGACGGGGACAAGCGAGCTGCTGGAGCGTGCCTGGCGAGAAGGACGGACGGTGTGGGCGACTGACCTGGAAGATGCGCCCGCATCCGGGCGCGTGATAGCGGCGCTCAAACAGGAGATGGTGTCAGGCTGGGCAGTGCCGGTTCGCGCCGGCAGCAAGGTGCTGGCGGTGCTGGAATTCTACTGCTCCTTCCGGTTGCGCGAGGATCGCGAGGCCATGGCGGCAATCGAGACGGCGGCGGCTTCACTGGGGCAATTGCTGGCGCGAACACAGGAGCGCGGACGCGCCGAGGAATTGAGCCGCCAGCAGGAAGTCTTGCTGGATGCGGTGGCTGAGGGGATCTGCGGGCTCGACCGCCAGGGAAAGGTGACCTTTGCCAATCCCGCGGCCGCGCGGCTGCT